>CAZAFY010000007.1:0-16763 GCA_964484445.1 uncultured Eubacteriales bacterium | reverse complement strand
CCCATTCAAACATTATCCCACCTCCTATTCTTAGTATATCACAGTGATTATTTTTATGCAAGACAATATTGAGAAAAATCTATGTTTATTTTAAGGGCGGTACCATTCGCAAACGATACAGTCGCCGGCCTCTAAAACGTAGCCCTCGGCCAGTAATTCTTCTTGGATTTTCGTCAAAGTCGGCGGGAACATGATGGTAATCTTCGGAACATTGCGTTTAACCGCCATATATTTCGCAAAAGCAAGAATCTTTTTGGAGTCACCCCGATACAAACCGATGTGTAAAGCGGTTTGCGGCATAAAACGAGCCCCTAAAACAACGAGGTTATCCCCTTTTGCATCATAGAAGACCTTATTATCTTGCGCTAAACCCTTATATAATCCGCTGTTCATGGGGTAAAAGGTTCGATTCATGACCATGTGGCCTTCCCAAGGCTCAGCCATGACCGCCATTTTTTCTACTGCTTCTTCTTCTGAAAGCAAACGGAAATCGTTGGCGATTTCTGCGGAAGTTTCCTCTTGACCGGTGATTGCCAGATTGGCGCCCCGATACCTTCCGGTAACCTCGAAGCCATAGCGCAAGGCTAACCCTTTGCTAACCACATTGGTATAGCCGGTGTACATACCCATGCGATTGACCCCTTGTTGAGCCGCCAATTCAAAAAAGCGATTATAAAAGGCCTTACCCACGCCGCGACCTTGATATTCGGGGTCGACCCGCAATGTTTCTAACCATGCACCACCATCATAGAGAATCGTATACTTGCCAACGCCTACAATCTTGCCGTCCATTTCTACAACGCCCAATTCTCCGACGGTGTCGTTGATGAATTCATCGGCAACATCGCGCAAGTACTTCACTCCCTTGATCGAGGCTGTCTCCACCTCGCAGGCACGATCTAAATCGGCCCAAGTCATTTTTCTGACTTTTAAATCCATGATTTTTTCCTCCCTCTTTTTCGATTGCTAGTTTCTCTTGCAATCCGTTTCTTTCATTTCGCTTTCTCTCGGAAAAACCCTTCAAAAGAAGGAATATCATCCCTACTTTGAGGAATATAAGATGGAATAAAACCTTATGGTAAGGAGGCCTTTCTATGTACGACGCACCCTATTTATTACGCTTGACGGAAGCAGACGTTCCGGCGAAAACACCTGCCTTTGTAGAAAACATTCGCCGCGCCCCACGCCGCACTGCCAATCTCTCTGCCAGCGACATTCGCTTGGCTTTAAAAAATGCTTTACGTTACGTTCCCCCGGCGTTCCATGAGGAACTTTCCCAAGAATTCTTGCAAGAACTGGTGACCCACGGCCGGATCTATGGTTACCGATTCCGTCCGGAAGGCCGGATCTGGGGAAAACCCCTCGACCAGTACCCCGGTCGTTGTATGGAAGGAAAAGCCTTTCAAGTCATGATCGATAACAATCTAGATTTCGCAACTGCTTTGTATCCGTATGAATTAGTAACCTATGGAGAAACCGGACAAGTTTGCCAAAACTGGATGCAATACCGATTATTAAAGAAATACTTAGCCGAAGTGAATGAGGATACCACCTTGGTCGTGGAATCCGGGCATCCGGTGGGTTTGTTTCGCTCGCATGCGCTTGCTCCTCGCGCCATCTTGACCAATGGTTTGACCGTTGGCATTGCAGACAACTTAGAATCTTTCAAGCGCTTAGCTGCGTTGGGCGTCTCGAATTACGGCCAGATGACTGCCGGTGGTTGGATGTATATCGGTCCGCAAGGGATTGTTCATGGTACCTATAATACCGTGCTCAACGCTTCGCGCCGTATCAAACCCGGAGCTGAAGATATGACCGGACTTCTCTTTGTCTCCTCCGGCTTAGGCGGTATGTCCGGTGCCCAAGGCAAAGCCGGAAAAATTGCCGGTGGTGTAGCTTTGGTTGCCGAAGTCGATGCCAGCCGTGTCCAAACCCGCTATGAGCAAGGATGGGTTGATCACGTCACCCATACACCTGAGGAAGCCTTTGACTTAGCGAAGGAATACCAACAAGCCAAAAAAGCCACAGCCATTGCCTTTGTTGGCAACATTGTGGATTTACTCGAATATGCTCTAACGATCAACTATCCTGTTGACTTGCTTTCGGACCAAACCTCTTGTCATGAAGCCTATGAAGGCGGTTACTGTCCGGTAGGGATGAGTTTTGAGGAGCGGACCCTGCTGTTGGCAGAAAATCGCAATGAATTCTGCCGCCAAGTCGATATCGGCTTGCATCGCCATTATCAAGCTTTGGTCAAGCTGACTCAAAAAGGCACTTATTTCTTTGACTATGGCAACAGCTTCATGAAAGCGATCTTTGATGCCGGTGTCACCGAAATCGCCAAAAATGGGGAGAACACCCTAGACGGATTTATTTGGCCTTCCTATGTTGAAGATATCTTAGGCCCGGAATTGTTTGATTTTGGCTACGGTCCATTCCGTTGGGTCTGCTTGAGCGGTAAAGAAGAGGACTTGAGTAAAACCGATGCAGCCGCAATGGCTTGTATTGACCCTAATCGCCGGTATCAGGACCGCGACAACTGGGTCTGGATTCGTGATGCCAAGAAGAATCGCTTAGTCGTTGGCACTCAGGCACGCATTCTGTATCAAGATGCCTGGGGCCGCACGAAAATCGCCTTAAAGTTCAACGAGATGGTCCGGAACGGGGAGGTCGGTCCGATTATGATGGGCCGCGACCACCACGATGTCTCCGGAACCGACTCTCCTTTCAGAGAAACCTCCAATATTAAAGACGGCTCAAACCTGACTGCCGATATGGCTGTGCAATGCTACGCCGGCAATGCAGCTCGCGGGATGTCTTTGGTAGCCTTACACAACGGCGGCGGAGTCGGAATCGGCAAAGCGATCAATGGTGGATTTGGTATGGTCTTAGATGGTTCTGAACGGGTTGATACGATTTTGAAAATGGCAATGCCCTGGGATGTAATGAGCGGGGTTGCTCGTCGGGCCTGGGCTCGCAATGAAAATGCCCTTCAAACTGCAGATGAATGGAACAAACTCTACCACGACGACGGTGTCAACCGCATCTCGATGCCGTATCCTGCCGATGAAACCGTCTTGGATACCGTCTTGTCCAAAAACTCCAAAGAAGTGGAACAATTATTGCTTCAAATCAAATCGATATACCAGCATCAATAAAGTACGAAAAGTCACTAACTTCCCCAGTATCTTTGAATCCCAATGTATTGCATCTCTCAAATCCCGATGATATACTGTAGAAAAGATAATTAGGTTATGAAAATATTTTTTGAGCGGAGGGTTCTTCATGATTGATTATTCAAAAGTAGTCACCCAGGTGGTTGCAGAGGTCAAACCATCGGGAATTCGCAAATACTTTGATATCGCAGCCAGTATGGACGATGTCATCTCTTTGAGTATTGGTGAACCGGATTTTGTCACACCGCAGCACATCATTCAAGCCGGAATCGATTCTCTCTTGGCAGGAAAAACCGGCTACACGGCCAACTATGGTTTGATTGAACTACGACGTGAGATTTCCCGTTATCTGGAGACTCGATTCAATGTTTCATATGATCCGGCTCACGAAATCCTGACTACCGTTGGGGGTTCCGAAGCCATTGATATGTGTATTCGAGCCTTTGTGGGTCCTGAAGATGAAGTGTTGCTTCCGGAACCGGCTTTTGTCTGCTATGGTCCTCTGACCTCGATTTTAGGCGGAAAACCCGTTATCATACCAACTACAAAAGAAAATAGCTTTAAAGTTCAAGCCGCCGACATCAAAGCAGCCATCACTCCGAAAACCAAATTATTGATTCTCTCCTACCCCAATAACCCCACCGGCGCTGTTCTGACCAAAGAAGAACAGTTGGAAATCGCAAAAGCCGTCGAGGGAACCAATGTAGTGGTGATCGCCGATGAAATCTATGCCGAGTTATCCTATGGATTCAAGCACACTAGTTTTGCCTCCTTACCTGGCATGCAAGAACGCACCGTTTTAGTCAGTGGTTTCTCCAAAGCATTTGCCATGACCGGCTGGCGTATTGGATACTGCTGTGCTCCGGCCGAACTGATGCAATATATTGGACGACTACATCAATACGCTTTAATGTGCGCATCAACACCTGCTCAATATGCCGGCGTCGAAGCACTGAAAAACGGGATTCCCGATATTGAACATATGCGTGACCGCTACAACGAACGTCGCATCCTGATTTATAACGGATTAAAGGATTTAGGGTTCGATGTCTTTGAACCGCAAGGTGCGTTTTATATTTTCCCGAACGTCTGCAAATTTGCCGACAATGGAGGCGAATTTGTAGAAGGGCTCCTACGTAGTGAACGCGTAGCCGTTGTTCCGGGAGATGCCTTTGGTGATTGTGGGAAAGACCATGTTCGAATTTCGTATGCTTCTTCCCAAGAGAAAATCAAAGAAGCCTTAAAACGAATCGAGCGTTACATCTCTTCCATCTAAAAGAAATTCAAAAACCGAGAAGCTGAATTCAAAAACAGCTTCTCGGTTTATTTATGTACGACCTATTAGGGTTTGAAGATTTGCGCAGCCAAGCGTTTTCCGGTCGGGGTTGCCGCTATACCACCCAAGGCCGTTTCACGCAACTGCATTGGAAGCATTTTACCGGTCTTATACATGGCATCAATAACTTCATCGAGGGGAATGGGGCATTTCTGACCCGCCAAAGCAAAATCTGCGCTGAGCATGGCATTCATAGCTTGCGAAGCATTACGATGAGCACAAGGCATTTGCACTAGTCCGGCAATGGGATCACAGATCAAACCCATGATGTTGATCAGTGCAAAAGCTGCCGCATGAAGCGCTTGTTCTGCACTGCCTCCGCTCATTTCTACAGCAGCAGCGGCTGCCATAGCGGCGGCTACGCCACATTCAGCTTGACATCCACCTTCCGCACCGGAAACGGTAGCATTGCGGGTAATAACCGCTCCAATTCCTGAGGATACCAGCAATCCTCGTAATTCCATTTCCTCGTTGCCTCCCAGTTGTTCGGCGACGGTCAAAATCACGGCAGGAATGATTCCGCTGGCTCCGGCGGTCGGCGCTGCACAAATCCGCCCCATAGCGGCATTGGTTTCCGAACAAGAAAAGGCGCGTGCCATCATTCGGTTCAACAAGGGCCCACAGAGGGTCCTACCGCTTTGACTGTATTGATATTGAGTTTGAGCAACTCCTTCGATCAGGGAACCCACCGTAGGTAATGGCTGAGACAAAGCGTGACTTGCCGCCAAACTCATCACCCCAAAGGTCTGACGCAGACGATCTAAAACCGCTTCTTTACTTGCACCGGTCAATTTCATTTCGTTTTCTAAGATGATGTCCGATAAAGCAACCTGTTTTTGTTGGGCTTCTTGCCATAGTTCTGCTGTGGTCGTATACATCGATTTTCTGACCTCCTAATAGGTGTTAATGATGCGGACGCGATGGATCTGCGGTATGCGAGCTAAAATTTCGCCCACTTCTTCCGGAATCGGATCATCGGTTTCAATAATACAAGAAGCTAAACTGCCTTTGTCTTTACGGCTAAGTTTCATCACCCCAATATTGATCTCAATAGCAGCCAGAACAGCAGTGATCTTGCTGATGATGCCCCGGGTATCCTGTTGTGTAATCAATAGGGTCGGTGAAGTGGCATTGTATTCGGTGGGGAAACCATCGATTTCTGTAATCAGAATTTGGGCACCTCCTAAGGATGAGCCAATGACCACACTCTCGCTGCCCGAATCCAACCGAAAGACCATCTTCACCGTATTCTCATGGGCATTTTCCAACTCAATGGGCAAAAAACGATACGTCAAGCCAGCCTCCTCTGCCATGCGAAAGGAATCGACCAAACGTTCGTCGTCTTCTCTCAGTCCTAACGCACCTGCTACCAAGGCTTTATCGGTACCATGACCGCGGTAAGTTTGTGCAAATGAGCCATGTAAAAAAAAGTCGACGTGATGAAAGGGTGCTGCTACGATTTGACGGGCAATATACGCTAATCTTGCTGCACCGGCGGTATGAGAACTAGATGGTCCGATCATGATGGGACCTAAAACATCGAAAATACTAATGTTCAAAACGATCACCTCACTTGTTAATCGTATACTTAATCACACTTCAATTCGTCTCGCAGGTTCATTTATCCTACTGTATTCCAATACAACGAGCAATTATTCAACAAACCGCTTCAGATAACCATAACCCAGAGCTTCCATTTCATCAAATGCAATAAAGCGTAAGGAGGCACTGTTCATACAGTAACGATTTCCGGTGGGGGAATTTGGTTCGTAGTCAAAGAGATGCCCCAAGTGCGAATTGCCACTGCGACTGCGGATTTCGGTACGAACCATGCCGTGACTTAGGTCTCGCACGGGCACGACTACCGCCGGATCGATAGGCTTACTGAAGCTTGGCCAACCACAACCGCTTTGATACTTATCTTTCGACGAGAAAAGAGGCTCCCCGGTCACCCGATCCACGTAAATCCCTTTTTCGAAATGCTTGTCATATTCATTGCGAAAAGGAGGCTCGGTATCGGCCTGTTGGGTCACTCCAAATTGCTGATGGGTCAATCTTGACTGGATTTCTTCTTCAGAAGGCCTGCGGTATTGGCCCGGGTCGATCATCATTTCTTGCACTTCTTTGAACTCACGAGGAGCAATATGGCAGTAGCCTCGAGGGTTCTTGTCGAGATAATCTTGGTGATACTCCTCTGCTTCAAAGAAACGCTCCAATGGTTTGATTTCGACCACAAATTTCTTACTGCGCGCTCGAATGATGTTGGCAATGCCTTCCACAATTTTTTGATCGTGTTGATTGGTATAGTAAATTCCGGTCTGATACTGACTTCCAAAATCATGACCTTGAGCGTTGGTCAATGTCACATCGATGACCTTAAAGAAAGCAAACAGGATGGCATCTAAACTGACACGCTCCGGATCATACTCCACTCGCACGGTTTCCCGATACCCGGTTCTACCACTGCAAACCGAGTCATACGTAGGAACGATCTCGGCTTTACCGTTGGCATAGCCACTGACCGCCTCTTTCACACCTGGGATGCTCTGCATCAGTTTCTCTAATCCCCAAAAACAACCTCCGGCTAAGTAAATGACTTCTATCATAAAATCCACGGATCCTTTCAATAATAAGACTACAAACAAAATTTGTTTGTAGTCTTATTATACGATAAAGATTCTTATTTGCAAAGGGTTTCCGGTGTGACTTAGCTCACAAAACCTCGTTTTTGAGCGGCACTATAGAGACGTTGCAAGGATTCTTCAATAACCCAGGTGGGGGCCGCTAGATTGATCCGCTCATAACCGATTCCTTCATCGCCGAAAATATAGCCTTCATCGGTGAACCAGAAGGCTTCTTCCAGCATGAATTTCTCTAATTCCAAATGGTCTAAGCCCCAGGCACTAAAATCGATCCACTGTAAATACGTTCCTTCCAAGGGCAAAGCATGGATCATGGGCATTTTCTCTTTGAAGAAGGTGTCAACAAGATCGGCGTTGTGGAATAGCAATTCAATACATTGATCCAACCAGTTCTCCGCTTTGGTGTAGGCTAACTCGCAGGCTTTGAAACCAAGAACGGTCAAGGAACGTGCGGCATGAGGTGCATACAGCTCGCGCAGTTTCTGATTGGGAATGATAATGTTGGAGGCATGCATTCCGGCCAAATTGAAGGTTTTTGAAGGAGCTGTCAAAACTACGCAGTGATCGGCTGCTTCTTGGCTTAAGGTGGCTAAAACCGTATGATGATACCCGGGACGGATCAAATCAAAATGAATTTCGTCTGAGATGATGACAACATCATTGGCAACACAGATTTGAACCAGTTTTTCGAGTTCTTCTTTTTCCCAGACTCTTCCGACCGGGTTATGCGGGCTACAGAGGATGATCATTTTATTGTTCGGATCTTTCGCCTTTTCAGCTAAGTCTTGATAATCCATAACATAACGATCGCCTTCCAGTTTCAAAGGATTATTAACAACACGACGACCGTTCATTTCAACCATCATTTTGAACGGATAATACACAGGTTGTTGAATGATCACACCGTCATTTAAATTACTGTAGGCTCGTACAGCTGCCGCAACCGCGCTGACCACACCGGTCGTAAAAAGGACCCATTCTTTTTGGATCTCCCACTGATGACGACGTTTCATCCAATCAATCAGGGCTTGATAATAATTTTCGCCGGGGCTGGTGTAGCCTAAAATCATCTCATCAAGGTAGGTTTTCAACCCTTCAATAATTTCGGGTGCATTTTTCAATTCCATGTCTGCAACCGACAGGGGGATAATATTATCAGGCACATTGGGGTTTTTCATTTTCATCAAAGCCCATTTTGATGAGTTCTGCTGGTGGCGATTGACAACGGTGGTAAAATCATAATCCATAGTTTCAGCCTCCCTTTGATAGATTTACTATAATCTAACCACTTTTCACACTGAAAGTCAAGGAAATTCACTTGCCAGTTTTTCGGAAATATGGTAACTTGAAAGTAATAATTTTGGGTTAAGGAGGTTTCGTATGAAGCGAATTATGGGAGATAAAATCTCCAGACTCAGAGAAGCCAGACAGTTGACTCAGCAAAACTTAGCATCGACCCTGGGAGTCAGTCGTTCCACTGTGTATAAGTGGGAGAAAGGTACGGCTTCCCCAAACAGCGAACTTCTGCCGGCTTTAGCCCGGCTTTTTGAAGTACGCATCGATGATCTATATCAAATCGATGAAAAAGAAGACTTGTTGACTTTGATCACCCGACATGCTTTTCACTTAGAAACTGATAAATTCTATGAGATCTTGTATCAGGCAGAAACATATTTAGACCGCCATGGCACGGATGCAGAAATTGAATTTCGCATTTGGCAAATGAAAAATATACAATTAATCAACAATGCCCGCCAGCTCGTCGAAGAGGCCGAATCCTTTGCGCGCAAATATAGAGGGAATTATCCTCACTTTATGCATCAAATGGCTATGATGAGTCTACAGGATCTGATGTTTTCTTTCGGTGTGGGCAAAATCATCGATCTCTGTTTACAAAAACTCGAAGAATCCCCCAGCTTTGTTCATTATCTACGCGTGATTTCCATTTATTTATTAGCAGATCGGCCCAAGGAAGCGTTACAATGGTACGAAAAAGCAAAGGCGCATTACCCTCACGAGAACCTTGAATATTATCATATCGACGCGCTGGCGGCATTAGGTCATTATGATCGAGCTGAAAACATTGCTAAAAGGGTCTTAGAAACGTACAAAAAAGAAGGGAGCACCATGGCTCCCTATGATTTGATCCGCACCTATAATCGACTCTTTGGTATTTTGGAGAAGCAGAAAAAGTATCAAGAGCTTCTGCGTTTGCTGGACGATGGTCTAAAATACTTACCTGGAATCTACGCTGCTGACGGCCGAGATGGAAGTCAATTAGCAACCATGCAAGAAGCCCGCAAGAAACGAATTTCTGCTATGCTTACTTAAGAGCTTTTCGTAATAGAGATTGTACGTAGAAGGGTAAAATCTTTTTTTCTGCGACCTTATAATTTTCAAGGGCGCAAAGCTTTGTGGCCGGAGCAAGATACCGGGCTCGGCGCAAAAATTTACAGCCCCCTCGACAAATCGGAAAATACTTGCATTTCAAGCATTCATAGACCGGGTGATTATTCAACTGCGCATGGTTCTCAACCGCCAGGAGTCCTTCTTTAATGGCTCCCAATTGTTCACCATATCTTCCTACTGAATTGTAACATTTAAACACTTTGCCGTTTGGATCAATCGTGAACCCATAATCCGATTCCGCCTGGCATAATAAAGCGCCAAACGGGCCTGGAATGGAGAATCCAGTATAAAATGCGTATTCATAAAGTTCGGGATCTACGGTTGCCAACTCATTGGTGCAGAAAAAATTATCGCTTTGTAATACCGCAAAATAAACTTGAATTTGCGCTCGATTTTTTAAAGTGGCGATGGCTCGGATCGTATTCCGAGCCTGTTCTTTGTTTGATTTGGGGTAATTGATACGAATATCAACTTCCAGACCGTGTTCCGTGCAGAGATTAATTGCTTGGAGAATACGCTGGAAGGTACCTTTCCCTTGATACCGTTTGACTTTATCATGGGCTTCTTCATCCCCATCTAAAGTAACCTGAACTCGTTCAAAACCTTTTGATACTAAAGATTCAACCATCTTTTCGTCGAGCAAAACGCCGTTGCTGATCATCATGAAGCGGCAGGTAATCCCTGTCTCTTTGATCATCGGCAAAATCTCGTCCAACGGTTCTAAATGTAGAAGCGGTTCTCCACCAATCACCGACAAGGTTAAATGCTGAAGTTGATTCGTATGAATCCAATTTTGAATCCAATGTCCCACACTTTTCGCCGTTGTTGTATCCATAACTTTGCCATCGATGATTCCTTTTTGCGAACAATAATAACAATTTAGATTACAATCAAGACAGGTTAAAAGAGTCAAGTAGCCCGCGCGGCTGGTGAAAGGAATTTTCCTTGTATAATACAAGGCCTTTTCGCTGTCATCCTCCTCGTTTTCTACCAAAACATCCATGTCTCTCAACGTTTTAGAATCATCTTTGGGAATACTTTTGCTGGAACCTCGTTCCAACTCGTTCAAAGAAGCGGTTCGAATTAGACCGATACTGTGATTCAATAAATTATAAATGACCTTTTGACCCTTAAATTCATCTAATTCAAAGATCGAGCTGTATCTTGAAAGAATCATCCCACACCTCTAACATTAGAATTTTCATACCTTTAGGAATTTGCTGGCAGTATCAACTCGACTTGTTGAACTTCATACCCCATGAGACCGCAACATCCGAAGCCTACTAAGGTCGGTTGATCCACTTTTAAATCATAGCCTGCTCTCAACAACATCTATTTCACCTCCACGAAGTCCATAAGTTTCTGAAGACTTCTATATCAGTATAAAACATCTTTTAGTAGAATCAATAGTAACTTCTTACACATTAAGTAGTAACTTTTTACACATTCTGAGTGTACTAAATTATCTTTTTTATTTTATAATCTGTTTCATATCTATCATAAAAAGCAATAAAAGAATTTTGCAAAAAGGCAGCCCGCCGAGCATTACGATCGCTCGACGGGCTGTTCTTAATTTTTGTGAACCCTAGGCCAATGTTCCCCATAATCCCTGCGGTGTTGCTTTTTCGGCAATGACACGAACGAGAAGACCACCTTTGCTTATGGATTCGGAAAAAGGAACACGGACTCGAATATATTCTTGACTGTAACCTTCCGCGACTCCTTCTGAGACACTATTCTCTTCCAGTAGGACTTCCAACTCTGCGCCGATAAACGAATTTGCATAGGAATGAGCCATCTCAACTCCCAAAGAGCGCAATGCTTGACTGCGCTTCTCTTGAACTTCTTTCACGACCGGGTTCGGTAGTCTTGCTGCTACGGTTCCTTTTCGGGCAGAAAAGCGGAAGACATGCATCCGGGAAAATTTCATTTCACGACAAAATTGGTAGGTTGCATCGGCTTCTTCTTCGCTCTCACCGGGGAATCCCACAATAACATCGGTGGTGATTGCAATATTTGGCATATGCTTGCGCAACGATTGAATCAGATACCGAAACGTAGCTGTGTCATATTTCCGATTCATTCGTTGTAATACAGTATCACATCCACTTTGTAAAGGAATATGCAAATGGCGACAAAACTTTTCATGCTTGACCATGAAATCAATCCAAGCAGCATCGATATCGGTTGGTTCCACGGATGAAATCCGTAGTCGTTCTAATCCTTCTATGTTGACCAAAGCTTCAAAGAGCGAAGTGATATGCTGCGGTTGTTGAAAATCCTTTCCCCAAGCTGAAAGATGGATACCGGTAAGAACGAGTTCGCGGTATCCCATGTGTACCAACCCTTCGGCTTCAGAAACGATAAGCTCGAGCGAACGGCTTCGCTCCGGGCCACGCAAATAAGGAATGATGCAATAACTGCAGTAATTGTTACAGCCCTCTTGAATCTTAAGCATGGGGCGGCTATAATCGGCCTGATCTAAGCCTTTCATTTCCTCAAACGTTTCTCCCCGTTCAAAGCCACGAACAAAGTTTTGTACTTGATCCTCTGCACTGATCAGTTGATTGTGGGTAAGTTTTTCCAAGAACGCTTGACGCTCCGTAGTGCCAACAACAAAACGCACCCCCGGCATTTCAGAGATTGTCTCCGCATCTAATTGAGCATAACAGCCCATGACAACAATTTGGGCATCCGGATTGGTTCGATATGCATGATGGATCTGTTGGCGTGATTTCGCTGCCGCTTGGGCAGTAACTGCACAGGTATGAACAATGTAGAGATCTGCTTCTTGACGCCAATCAACAATCGTATACCCAGCTTTTTCCAACTGGGCTGATACCGATTCGCTTTCATATTGATTAACTTTGCATCCCAAGGTAAAAATCGCTGCCGATTTCATGATTTACACCTCCATTTGTCCATAATGGAACAAGACCATGGTCGCAAAAGCCATGGCAGCCGTCTCAGTGCGAAGAATCCGCGGACCCAATGATACCGATTTCGCTCCTGCTTGCCTGAGCAAACTCGCCTCTTCCGCACTGAATCCACCTTCCGGTCCTACCAATAAGGCCACTGTTTCCGGCTGTGGAACCTGTTGTAAAATCGTTGAAAGAGAACAACTCTTCTCCTCTTCCCATGCCAAAAGGAGCAAGTCATAATTCGACTTGCTCTTCAGCCACTGTTGTAGCGTCTGTGCCGGAGCAATGCTCGGGCAGATTCCTCGGTGGGATTGCTCAGCGGCTTCCAAGATGATTTTATGCCATCGTGTTGATTTTTTGTCAATTTCCTCAGAGTTGAGGCGGACGATCGTGCGCTCGGTCAATAAGGGTTGAAAGTGGTGAATTCCCAATTCCGTACCTTTTTGCAAGATAAAATCCCAGCGCTCTCCCTTGGGTAATCCTTGTAGCAAGGTAAGTTTGAGTTTGGGTTCTGCCTGTTCGGTAAGCGTCTGCAAAATTTCCCCAACCGCCTGCTTTGTTTCAACCTCGAGGAGGCGCACCACATAGGTCTGACCCCATCCGTTGGGACAAAGCACTTGATCATCTTTCTTTAAGCGCAAGACGCGTTTCATTTGATGACTGGTTTCTTCGGTAAAAAAAATTCGGTCTTCAACTCGCTGTTGCTCTTGAATAAAAAATCGATTCATTCACTTTTCTGGGCGAGAACAGCCACCCAATCTCCTTCCCGTCTGACTTCTAACAAACGAAGTCCCAGAGCAAGAGCCGCTTCTACGATTTCCTCTTCTCGGGTTGTAATAATCCCGCTGGTAATAAGAATTCCTTCTGGAAGTAATAAAGGGGTTATGTCGGGAAGCAATCGTAAAATTGCATCGGCTACGATATTCGCTGTAACAACGTTAACCGGCTGATGAATTTGATCCACCAAATTGCCGTGGATAATGCGCACTCGATCCTGCATTTGATTGAGGTGGAGATTATCGCGCGTGCTATGAACAGCGAGTTCATCAATATCGACAGCGGTCATTGGCTCTGCACCTAATAAACCGGCAGCAATGGTCAGAATCCCTGACCCACATCCGACATCGAGAAACGAATCACCCGGCTTTAGATAATCTTCTAAGGAACGCAAACAAAGCTGTGTTGTGGGATGAGTCCCTGTTCCAAAAGCCAGTCCGGGATCTAAGGCAATTTCCAACTCGCCGGGGGCTGCTTCACTCTCTTCCCAAATGGGTCGTATGCGCAAGCGTTTGCCAACGCGAATCGGTTTATAATACGCCTTCCAAGCAGTCGCCCAATCCTTATCTTCAACCGCTTCACTGTGAACGCTACAGGAACCGGCATCTAAGCCGTATTCTGCTAACTTTGCAACCTCATTCTTGATTTGTTGGATTGCCTCTGCCAACCATACATTTTGCTGGAGCCAGGCCTTGATGACGATTTCACCTTCACGGTCAACATCCTCAGGTATTTCAACATAATCCCAATCCCCTGGTTGCTCTCTGCGCTGAAACAAGATTGCTGGATCTTCAATCGCAACGCCGGCAGCTCCAGCTTCCATTAGAATTGCGCAAACCGCTTCAACGGCTTCTCGTTGAACGGAAACACTGACTTCGATCCATTCCATAGTATTTTCCTTTCGCCCAAAGCAAGGTACGGTTTTTGCTTATTTGAGAATGTCTTTCATTTTATCGAAGAAGCCTTTTCCGCCTTTGCCCGTGTCGTCGTCGCCCATGGCAACCGCAAATTGAACCAAGGCTTCTCGCTGTTTATCGGTCAGTTTTTTCGGAATTTCCACTTTCACTTGTACTTGCATATCACCTTTTCCATAGCCGGTTAGGGAAGGAAATCCTTTACCCTTCATACGGAAGATGACGCCCGATTCAGTACCTTCAGGAATTTTCAAAGTGGCCGTACCTTCCATGGTAGGAACTTTGATTTCACCACCGAGAACGGCCTGGGTATAACTAATTGTGGATTCCATAAACAAATCGTCTGCTTTACGCGTGAACTGTTTATGGGGCTGTACGCTGATTACGACATAGAGATCACCATTGGGGCCATTCCGTTCTCCCGGTTCTCCTTCACCGTTGAGACGCAAGCGCCGTCCATGTTCGATTCCAGCCGGAACTTTTACTTTGACCGGTCGACGCCGACGAACCTTACCGCTGCCTTTGCATGTGGTGCAGGGTTCGGTTATGATCTGTCCACTACCACCACAATGGCTACAGGTGCGAACACTCATCATATTGCCCAGCATCGTTCTTTGTACTGTTTGAACTTGTCCACTGCCTTTACAAACCGGACAAGTCTCGACTTTGGTACCGGGTTTTGCTCCGTCACCGCCGCAGGTGGGACAATTTTCTTCACGATTGACCTGGATTTCTTTTTCCACACCGAAGAAACTTTCTTCAAATGTTATTGTCAAATTAACTCGTAAGTCATTGCCTTTGACGGGACCGTTGCGTTGTTGGCCACCCATACCGCCCATGCCACCGGAAAAGAAGGTTTCAAAAATATCGCTGATATCTCCAAATCCTCCGGCTCCATAGCCGCCTGTTCCATAGCCGCCCATCCCTTGGTCCTGATTAAAGGCATCATGACCGTATTGATCGTACATAGCACGCTTCTGGCTGTCAGAAAGCACATCATACGCTTCTTTGACTTCCTTGAATTTCTCCGCGGCTGTAGGGTCATCGGGATTCGCATCCGGATGGTACTCCCGGGCCAGTTTGCGATATGCTTTTTTGATTGCTGCTTCATCGGCATTTTTTTCAATACCCAGCAGCTGGTAAAAGTCTTTTTTTGCCATTACTACACACCCCTCAAGGCAGCCTAAAGAGGAAAGTTCATCACTTTCCTCTAAGGCAGACCTGAATCATTTTATTCGAATTTCGGATCTTCCGGGTCAATTTCAAAATCGGCATCCACGACCGTTTCATTTTCCGGGGTTTCCGGGTTCGCTGCATTCGGCGCAGCCTCTGCTTGCTGTTGTTCGTAAACTTTGGAGGATAAATTGTAGAGATGTTGGGTCAATTCTTCAGACGAAGTTTTAATCGCCTCAGTATCGGTTCCCTTAAGCGCTTCCTTAACCTTTTCAATGGAAGCTTCTACTTCAGCTTTTTCCTCAGCGCTGATTTTGTCGCCTAAATCTTTGAGGGTCTTTTCGGTTTGATACACTTGGTTATCGGCTTGGTTACGCATTTCGATTTCTTCGCGTTTGGCTTTATCTTCTGCTGCATTCATTTCGGCTTCTTTGACCATGCGCTCGATTTGTTCTTTATTCAAATTCGTAGAAGCAGTAATGGTAATGTGTTGTTCTTTGCCGGTTCCTTGATCTTTCGCTTTAACATTGACGATTCCATTAGCATCGATATCGAAGGTTACTTCAATTTTGGGAACACCACGCGGAGCCGTCATAATACCGTCGAGCATAAACCGACCTAAGGTGGTGTTGTGGGCTGCCATTTCGCGTTCGCCTTGCAGAATATGAATTTCTACTGAGGTCTGACCATCGGCAGCAGTAGAGAAAATCTGACTCTTCGAAGTAGGAATCGTGGTGTTACGCTCAATCAAGCGTGTAAAAATTCCGCCTAAGGTTTCTAATCCTAAGGATAACGGAGTTACATCTAACAGCACCATGCCCTTAACATCACCGGCTAAAACGCCTGCTTGTATCGCTGCCCCTTCGGCAACGGCTTCATCGGGATTAACACCCTTGAAAGGCTCTTTGCCTAAGGATTTCTTGATTGCTTCTTGAACGGCAGGAATTCGAGTTGAACCACCGACCAACAATACTTTATGAATGTCAGCAGGTTTCATACCGGCATCTTTTAAAGCTTGACGTACCGGACCCATGGTCTGCTCCACCAAATCCGCCGTCATTGCATCAAATTTGGCACGACTCAAGGTCAGATCTAAATGCTTGGGACCGGAGGCATCGGCAGTAATAAAAGGCAAGTTGATATTGGCGCTGAGCATGCCGGAAAGTTCGATTTTCGCCTTTTCAGCTGCTTCTTTTAAACGTTGCAGGGCACTACGATCTTTTGATAAATCAATACCACTGTCTTTCTTAAACTCAGAAACCAACCAGTCAACGATTCTTTGGTCGAAATCGTCGCCTCCCAAACGAGTATTCCCGTTGGTGGATTTGACTTCAACTAAACCTTCACTAATTTCTAAAATCGAAACGTCAAAGGTTCCGCCACCCAGATCATAAATCAGTATGGTCTGGTTATCT
>CAZAFY010000006.1:0-18683 GCA_964484445.1 uncultured Eubacteriales bacterium | reverse complement strand
GTCATACACTGCGTTCCATTATTCAGAGCTAATCCTTCTTTGGCTTCCAAAACCACAGGCTTTAAGCCGGCTGCTTGTAAAGCCTCTTGTCCGGAAATGCGTTTCCCCAAGTAAAAGGCTTCGCCGAGTCCTAAAAGTGGCAAAATCATATGAGAAAGAGGGGCTAAATCACCGCTGGAGCCCAGACTACCCTTTTCGGGTACAACCGGATGAACACCGGCATTTAACGCATCGAGCAAAGCTTGGATCGTCGAAAGACGAATGCCGGAGTAACCTCGACTGAGCGAATAAGCACGCAATAACATCATCGCGCGGACTGTTTCTTCGGGCAATGGATTCCCTACGCCGACTGCATGACTGACAATCAGATTATGTTGTAAGGCACGTGTATCTTCTGGCCCAATGGTGACGGTTGCGAATTTACCGAATCCGGTGGTAATACCATAGACGACTCTTTTTTCTTCGATCATTTTTTCGACTAACTGTCTGGATTGGTTGATTTTCTCTTTTAATTCCTCTGACAAAACCACTTTTGCACCGTTTCGGGAAACTCGAACGACTTCAAGAAGACTCAACCCCTGCGGTTTGAGCACAATTATCGTATTTTCTTCCAACATCCCATATCTCCTATCACTTCTTATGGATTCTTTTTTTGAAGTTTCTCTTTACTGCCATCGGGCATTTCAATATACACATTTTCAAGTTGGGCTTCTAAATTGCTCTTGAAGTCTCGAATAAACTCTGCCCGTAAGTCTTTTTGCTCTAGTGCTTCTTCGGGAGTTAATCCAACTTCTTTAGCTTTTTTCGCCAGTTGATTGATGCGATCGATTTTTTCTTGTTTCATATAATACTCCTCCTAAAATAATGTCAACTGATCTGTTTCGGTCAAGTCATCCAGACAACCATGCTTGCGCAAGACTTCAATAACTGTTTTATTGGCACGGCCGCGTATGCTCAAATCTTCAATCGAAGTAAAGGCTCCACCCTTGCGTGCTTCAACCAAGGCTTCTGCTGCATTGGATCCGATCCCCTGTAAAGCTGAGAAGGGGGGCAATAATTTATTCCCTTCAAGGATCAACCAATCATTGGCTGCTGAACGATATAGATCCACTTTAGCAAACCCGATGCCTCGATGCATGGCTTCCAAAGCCAGCTCAAAATGCGTTTGCAGTGTTTTTTCATTGGCCGTTGCTTCATTGCCTTTACGACGAATATTCTGAATCTCACTGCGAACTGCTGGTAATCCCTGAGAAATCAAATCGGCATCAAAGTTGCCCGCAGCACGAACTGTGAAGTAGGTGGCATAAAAGGCTAAGGGATGATGCATTTTAAACCAGGCAATTCGAAAGCCCGATAAAACGTAAGCCGCTGCATGAGCTTTGGGGAATAAGTATTTGATCTTCTTACAAGATGTGATATACCACTCCGGCACTCCATGGGAGCGCATTAACTCCTCTTCTTCCGGTTTGATCCCTCGACCTTTTCGCACCGATTCCATGATTTGAAAGGCTGCTTGGTCTTCGATTCCTTTAGCCATTAAGTAGAGCAGGATCGCATCTCGGGTAGAGATCGCTTCCGACAAAGGCACATTCTGCTGAACGATCAACTCTCTGGCATTACCGGCCCAAACATCGGTTCCATGAGAGAAACCCGAAAGTCGGATCAAATCGGAGAAATAACGCGGTTTGGCATCGATCAACATCTGTCGGGTAAAGGGTGTTCCAAACTCAGGTACTCCAAAGGTACCGGTATCGGAATCGATATCTTCCGGCCGAATCTGCAAGGGCTCGGTTGAGACAAACAGTTTCATTGTCTGAGGATCATCCAACGGAACATTTCGAACATCGAGACCGGTCAATTCCTGTAATCTGCGTAAAATGGTAGGGTCGTCGTGCCCCAGTAGGTCTAATTTGAGAAGATTATCATGAATCGCCTGGTAGGTAAAATGTGTTGTGATCACCTCGGAACCGTCTTTTCCCGGGGGATGCTGTACGGCTGTAAAATCATGAATATCCATATTATTGGGAACGACCATCAAGCCTCCCGGATGCTGACCTGTTGTTCTCTTAACTCCGGTACAGCCAAGGGTAAGGCGGTTGATCTCAGCCTTCCTCAGCTGAGCTCCGGTTTTTTCCACATATTTCATGACAAAACCAAAGGCTGTTTTATCGGCAACGGTGGAAATGGTACCGGCTCTGAACACATATTCTTTGCCGAATAATTCTTCGGTGTATTTATGAGCCTGCGACTGATATTCACCGGAAAAATTGAGATCGATATCCGGTATCTTGTCGCCTTTAAAGCCCATGAAGACTTCAAAACGAATATTGAAACCATCTTTGATCAAGGGATTTCCACATTTGGGGCACAATTGATCCGGCATGTCTGCTCCACAGTCGAATTCTTTATCGTGACTAAAATCCGAATAACTACATTCGGGACAACGATAATGTGCCGACAAAGGGTTAACTTCGGTGATTCCGGTCAGAGTCGCTACTAAAGAAGAGCCAACGGAACCCCGGGAGCCCACTAAATAGCCATCTTCCATGGACTTTTTCACCAATTTATGAGCAATATAGTAATTAACGGCATAGCCATAGCCTATTATGCATTTGAGCTCCCACTCAATACGTGTCAATACATTTTTCGGTAAAGGATCTCCGTACATTTTGCGGGCTGTTTCATAGGTCAACCGAGTTAACTCTTCTTCGGCTCCTGGGATGATCGGTGGATATAACTTGTCTAAGAGGGGGCTGAATGCTTCGATTTGGTCTGCGATCCGATTCGGGTTGGTGACCACCACTTCATAGGCTTCTTCGGCAGGCCAATCCGTAAACTCCGCTAACATTTCATCGGTATTACGTAAATGTAGCAACGGTTTTGACTCGTCTGCTTCATAGTCCTGACCGGCTTGGAGAATATCTCGGTAGATCACATCTTCAGGTTCCAAGAAGTGCACATCTCCGGTAGCAACGACAGGCTTCCCTAATTCTCTGCCTATTTTGAACAGACATCGGTTGATTTCTCGCAATGCTTCTTCATTAGGCACCTTGCCGTTTTCAATAGAAAATCGATTATGACCAATCGGCATGACTTCTAAATAGTCATAAAATTGTGCTAACTCTTTCGCTTGCAGGTAGGCTTTCTCAAAATTGCCCTCGTAGCCATCGATCAGGGTATTGTACACCTCTCCGTAGGCGCAAGCTGATCCTAAAATCAATTCCGCACGAGCTGCTTGTAAATCTGCTCGTAAAACGCGTGGCCTCTTGTAAAAGTTTTCTAAGTGCGCTTTGCTGGTCAATTTGTAAAGCTGTTTCAAGCCCACTTTATTCTTGGTCAAAACCACACAATGTCGGTATCTCTTATCCTCTTCATGTTCGATTAGGTAAATTTCGCAGCCATATAGAACTTTCATTCCCAGGTTTTTTGCTGCCGCGGCAGCTTCAGGGTACGCTTGTAACACACCATGGTCAGTAATGGCAATGGCAGTGTGCCCCATATCGTGAGCTCGTTTTACCAAAGCTCCTGCATCACACAAGGCATCCATACTACTCATGTTGGTATGGGCGTGGAGCTCGATTCTTTTGACTTCACTGGTATCTTTGCGGTTTTTGGGAGGTGCTTCTGCTTCATTGATCGCATCTGCGTTGAGCGTGCATTCGTTATCTTCGAATCTGTCTACAGCGGCTTTGCCCGAAACAAGCACCCACTGTCCTACTTTTAAGTCATCCATGCGATGAACAACCGGTGCGCGATTACGATTACCATACCCATTATTGTTTTGTTGTGCAGAATTACCGGTATCACGTATCATGGCCTTAACAGTCAAGGAATCCGTGCCGTCATACAGGTCGAATTTATATAAGATCTGTCCGTTCCGAAGGTTCTGACGATCTAATCTAAAAATTTCACCTCGAATGATCTGTGTCTGCGGAGATTCCATGACATTCTTGATTGGGATTGCTTCTCCGTTAATACTTTTACCTAAAAAATGATGACTCTTTGGCCCCGCTTTTCGAATCGCTTGCTTGCTTTCCTGCTTGATTTTCTCAACTTGAGCCATGACTTCTTCGTCTCGTTTTCTACGGAACTCTTCTTCCAGTTCTTCATCGGTCTTTTCTATTTCAACCGGCTGCCACTCCGTATCTATTTCAGCCTCAAGCTGTTCAGAGACAAACGGAGATTCCTGGGGTTCGCTCTCCCACATCGGAGAATCGGAATCCAGTTGTTCAGCCAAGGGATCCTCAAATTCAATGCTAACTTTAGCAGGTTCCTGCCAACTAACCGTCAACGACCATCGCTGATCGATCACTTTCTGTAAGTTGTTTGAACAAGCTACTCTCTCTTCAGGAGAGATATTTCCTTCTAACACCAAATGCCATAGGCGCGCATTGACATCGACATACAACCGTTCAATACTACATTGCTCAGGCATGGCGTTGGTCAATTGTTGACAAAAGCGTTCCAACTCTCGATCTTTTTCACTCATCGGTTCGCCCCCTTCTCCTAGAATTTCGGTGTAAGGCTATTTGAAAAAGACAGCCTTACACCCACTTCTCTGTTCCTAAATTCGGTCACTCGTGAGAACTTGTATCTTGGCATCTTCGCATGCCAAAAGCACGCGTTCCATGTCGCCTTCAAATTTCACGATAACGAACACATTTTGATCTTCCTGTTTAACACCTGGTATGTACGATACGGGTAACAACCCCTCTATATTGGCCCCTGCACGTAATAATTGACGCGCGAGTCGAGCTAATTCGCCCTTTTCATTACGAAGAGACACTGTGATTCGATTCCCTTCGCTATGAAGCCCGACTGCTGACATAAAGATTTGCATTAGTCGATTCGAAGGAATGATTCCAAGAAACTGATCTCGGGTATCATCTTGTAAAACGGGGATGAACATACTGCGTTGCTGGGTCAGCAGTCGGGCTGCGGCTTCCACCACATCAGTGCCGTTAACATATGAGAATTCGGTTTTCATCACATCACGGACCAAGGATTCCTCGGCATTGACATCTTTCTTAACGTAGAGGTGCTCATAAATATCGAATAACTCGATAACCCCTAAAATTCTGCCAAAATTGACGACGGGTAAGGCACGAAAGCCATAGAAATCCATGCGTCTTAGTGCATTACTCAGCGTGAAATCTTCATTTACAGATATCACTTCTTGTCGATCAATCATAATGTCTTTACAATACATAACGAACCTCCTTATATTTTTGTTTTTAGACCTGCATCGTTTGCCATTTGCCCAGGCGATACCGCCAAAGGACTAAAAAGAACCGAACAAATAAATCAATGGTCATCGCCCACCAAACACCCATGATGCCGAAGCCCAGTTGAATCCCCAAAATGTAGGATAAAGGAATGCGCAGTAACCACATTCCGATTGCTTGAATGTACATGACCCATTTGGTGTCTCCGGCACCTCGTAATACCCCATTGATCACCCCGCCCATTTCAAGAGGAATTTGAGCAAAGCCCATCAGCATTAAATACTTTGCCCCTAAACTGATGACCTCCAGATCATTGGTCAATAATGACATGATGAAGCGTCCGCCGAAAATCAACAGGAAGGAAGCGAAGACAAAGAAAGCCATGGACACATTGAAGATCTCCTGTATATATCTTCTGGCTAAATTAAGATTCTTAGCTCCTAAACTTTGACTGACGAAAGCCGTCGCAGCAATTCCTAACCCGGCAGCCGGCATGTAGGAAATCCCCTCCGCCTGCATGCCAAGATTATGGGCAGCTAAGGCAATCGTACCAAAGGTCACGATGACACTGGTCATCACAATGGAAGCAACTTGCCAAAACAAATCACCTGCTGAGCTTGGAACACCAATTCGCATGATTCGTTTGACATCGGGAAAATGCAACGGCGCAATATCTTCTTTACGAAGCTGCAAGCCGGAAAAAGGAGAAAACACTGCCGATAAAGCCAAAATCGCCCCCATACCCTGACCAAATAGTGCAGCCACAGCAGCTCCTCGAATTCCCATTGCAGGGAACCCTAAGTTCCCATAAATAAACAACCAGCAACCTAAAACATTGATTAAATTGACCACTAATGAAATCAACATCGGGGTCTTAGTGTTTCCTACCCCTCGCATGATTCCGGCACTAATTTGAATCATTGCAACTAACGGTAAGGAAAACAGGGCGATCTCCAGGTAGGCCATACAAGCTGTAAGTAATTCTTCACCTACATTCATTAGATTCAAAAAAGGTTTGGCGAAGATGAAACTCAAAATCGTCATGATACTAATCAGAATGACCGCACTGAGTAATCCTTGAAAGGCGATCTTACGCGCTTCCGCCATTTCTCTGGCGCCATAACAGCGAGCTACTAAAACAGTGACCCCTGTAGAAATACCAAAGAAGAGTGCCCAACTGATTTGAGTGACACGGGAAGATAAGCCAATGGCCGCAATTGCAGTTGCTCCAATTCTTCCCACCATGGCACTGGCTACCATACCGACCATCATCTGTAAAATCGAATCGATGGTCACTGGCCAGATCATTTTAAATATATTCTGTCTCAACTCTTTGGGACTCGGCTCACCGGGCAAAGCCGGTATGGATAAAAAACGCTCCAAGGGTTGAACCCTCCGTTCTATTGAATGTTATAGATCCGACATTTGATAAAGCTCTGCAAAAGCAGCTGCCATTGGGTAAGGCTCTCGTTTATGATCCAGTAAATTCTTTTCAAATGCATCGAAGAACCGATACAATTTATCTGCTTTTGCTCCTTCTCCCATGTGGCCGATCCGCCAAACTTTACCGGCTAAACTTCCCCAGCTTCCACCGATCATGACCCCATACTTCTTCCAAAGTTTGGTTCGAAATGCTTCATCGGGTAATCCCTCCGGAACCATGAAAGCCGTTACAGTTACGGCGCGACAATTTTCGTTGGGCATGATCTCGAAGCCTGCTCGGGTCAAGGTTTGACGTACTGCGGCAGCGATCCGTTGGTGTCTAATGTAGAGATCTTCTCCCTCTTCTAAGACGCGATTCACTGCTTCATCCAAAGCGTACAAATCAGAAACCGGTTGGGTATAGGGGAACTCTTTAAAATGAGTCAGCCAACCATTTTTCCAGATCATCAAGTTCAAGTAGAAACCACCGTAGGCTACTTTGCGATCTCTCATGACTTGCCATGCTCTCTCGGAGATCGACATAATCGTCAATCCGGGAGGTGCAGATAAGGCCTTTTGACTTCCTCCTATGAGAATGTCGATTTTCCATTCGTCAACCTTGATTTTTTCACCAGCCATGGAAGCCACCGCATCAACAATAGATAATACTCCGCGGCGGTGACAGACTTTGGCCAATTCTTCAATGGGATTCAACATGCCGGAAGGGGTATCGCAGTGAACCATGGTCACCACTTTGACTTCCGGATGTAGGTCAAGAGCCATCTCCAAATCTTCTGCGGTGATTGCTTCGTTATAATCCTTACTTAGAAAGACAACCTTACCTTGACAGCCAGTCACAAAGTCTGCGAAACCTCTGCCAAAAAAGCCATTGTCCAACACCATAACGGTGTCTCCGGGTTCAACGACATTGACAACAGCTGCTTCGAGCCCGAGAATACCTTCTCCGTTCAATACCAAAACATCTTCTTGCGTGTGCAGAACTTTTTGGAGTTTTGTAGACAATTGACGGTAAAAATCAAAGAACTGGGGATCCAAATCCGGATTAACAATGGGTTTCGCCATTGCCATGCGAACAGCTTCGGATACTTCTACAGGCCCCGGGGTCAAGATTACTTTTTCCATGGTTCTGCTCCTCCCTCCAAAATATCGACGACGGCTTGTGAAAACACTTTCATTCCAACTCGTAAAACCTCTTCATTGACATCAAAGCGGTTATGGTGGATCGGATGTACTTTTTCATCATCTCGAATCCCTAATCTGAAATAGACTCCGGGAATATCCTGCATGAAAAAGGAGAAATCTTCAGCTCCCATAGAGGGTTCTAACTTTGTCAAAACTTGCTCGTTACCTAGAATTTTCTGAGCACTTTCTACTAAGAAATCAGTAACTTTATCGTCGCTGATCGTAATATCATAAGCATCGGTAAAGCGAACCTCATGTTGTGCACCGTAAAAACTACATATTGCAGCAACTTGCTCTTCGATCCATTTTTTGCACTGGGTTCGAGTTGCCTTATTTAAGGTTCGTAGGGTTCCATCCATGACAACTTTTTCAGCGATGACGTTGCCACGGACTCCGCCAACCATTTTTCCGATTGTCAAGACAACCGGATCCAACGGATTGGAAAGCCTGCTGACAATGTGCTGCAAGCCATTGATCACCTGGGCAGCAATGGCTATAGCATCAATGCAAAGATGCGGTTGAGCTCCATGTCCACCCCGACCGGTAATGGTAATCACAAAGGAGTCGGGTGCTGCCATGATTGGACCGGACTGAGCGGCAATTTTTCCTGCCGGAACATCGTGCCAAACATGAGCACCGAAAATTACATCGACTTTGGGATTCTCCAGAACGCCTTCTTTGATCATCGGCAGAGCTCCACCGGGACCTTCTTCAGCCGGCTGAAAAATCAACTTGACATTGCCCCTTAACGAGGACCGCAACCTAGATAAAACCATAGCGGTTCCCAACAAAGTAGCAGTATGTGCATCGTGACCACAAGCGTGCATGATTCCCTCGTTCTGAGAACGATACGGCAAATCATTCAATTCTTGAATGGGTAAGGCATCCATATCAGCACGTATTGCTACCGTAGGTCCTTCTACTTTCCCTCTCAAGAGGCCAACCACACCTGTCCCGGCAATCCCGGACTGAACTTCCCAGCCATATTCTTTCAGTGTTTTTTCAACTAAAGCAGCTGTTTGAAATTCTTGAAACCCCAACTCGGGGTTTTGGTGGATTTGACGACGCAATGAAACCGTTATTGGATAAAACTCTTCGACGAGCTGATCAATCTTTGAAACCAACTTGTTACTCCTCCTCTATTTGTCCTTTTTACTTCGTACCCATTGTTCTTTCGACAATTCACTTGTGTTTTCCTTGTAGACGAGAGCGAGGATTCTTTCATAATGGATTGTAAAAAAAGGTGTTTTGGTTTGAAAAAAGAATTGAATCAACATAATCTACTCAAGGAGGTTTTACGATGCAGAGTTTCTATGATGTTATTGTGGTAGGAGGGGGCGGAGCCGCCTTATGTGCCGCTTTGTCTGCCAAAGAAGAAGGTGCCAGCGTACTTCTGGTCAGTAAGACTGCAATCGGCAAAGCCAATTGTACCGCTTTTGCAGGAGGGGGGTTCAGTTTCGCCGGGCCCGGAACTTCTTGGAAAGAGCATCAAATGAAGACTATGGAGACAGGGCGCTGGATGAATGATCCCGATCTTGTTGATTCCTTCTGCAAAGACGGACCGTTATCGGTGCTTAACCTCCAACGCTTTAATATGAAAAGTTACGTACGCTCCGGTGGCTGTTCAGTCTCCCCCTATGCTCCTAACAGTCGTGTGGGAGGCATGGGGATGACCTTACCGCTCTTAGAAGCTTGTAAGGAAATGGGCGTAGATCTACTCCCTGCACATATGGTACATGGTCTGCAAATGCAAAATGGCCGTGCCAGCGCTGTAGAACTGACAAGCTTGATTACCGGTAAAAGCCATGTGATCTCTTGCCAAGCCATAGTTATCGCAACCGGAGGCGGCGGACGCGTTTATGGTCGCACCAACAATCCGGTAACCACGACCGGTGACGGATATCACATGTTGTATGAACTGGGATTGGCGTTCCGAGATATGGAATTTGTGCAATTTTATCCCATGGGCTTAGCGGAAGAAGCTTTGCCCATGTGGTTCATAGACCTGGGTATTATCGATCAAGTTCCTCTGACCGATGAAAATGGAGCCGAGTTTCTACTGGATCTGTTACACAGTTGGGGGATCGCAACCGGGCGCGAGGGAAACCTTTATGCAAGAGACCGAACCTCCATTGCCATCGCTGAAAAATGGGATCAAGGAAAGCCTCCACTTCTCCATTTAGAGAAAATGCCTGCAGAAAAATGGCAACAACGATATTACAAAGAATTGCTGATGCTGAATCGCGATCATTTTGATTTTACCAAACAGCCGATCCGTGTTCGTCCCCTGGTTCATTATATGAGTGGCGGTGTGCAAATCGATCCGCTGAGCCAAACCGAGATCCCCGGTATCTTTGCTTGCGGCGAGGTTACCGGTGGCGTGGACGGGGCAAATCGAATCGGAGGCAATGCCTTGACCAATATCAGTCACTTTGGGCAAATCGCCGGCAAGGGAGCTGCACGTTATGCAAAAGAGGCAACTCGCACCCCTTCTGCTCAACCGATTTCTTCCTTACCTAAGAATCAAGGAAAAGAAAATCTGCTCGATCTGAAAACCGAGCTACATTGGGTAATGGATAACCTGGTTGGGCCGTTGCGCAATGGTGAAGGCTTGCTCAAAGCAAAAACCACGGTAGAAGAGTTGAAAGAGCGCAGCCAAAATATCTCCTGGCAAACCCCCAAAGAATTACAAAACCGCTTGGAATTGGATTCCATGTTGACCACTGCTCGGTTGATCATCAACGGCGCACTTCAACGCCAAGAATCCAGAGGTGTTCATTTCAGAAAAGACTACCCCTCAGAGAGAACTGAACTGAATCAACCAATTTGGCAAAGGAAATAGACTCATATAAAAACAGAGTTGCCTCTTTTCGAGGCAACTCTGTTTTGATTTCCAATTCGATGGAACGACGAAACCAACCGTATTGATACTCTACAATGATTATGGTCGTGTGCTGCGGGGCGATTTGTCCTCGCAAATTGAGATGTAGAATCGCATCCTGCGAAGCTTTCGAAAAAGGTAGAATCCGCTTATCCCCGGCATCACTTTCTACCGACCATGCACCGGGAGCCCAGGTAAAGGCATCTCCTTCCAGACGAACATCCGTGATACTAACCACATAATTTCCCGTGTTTCTCAAACGAAGATCATACTCTAATGATTCTGTCGTTCCTAAAATCAACGGAAAATCCAAGTTCATTAGCGGTTGATCATGCCAGTATTGTAGCCAGTAGACCGCTCCTAAGTAGATACCCGAACCAATCGTCAACAAAGCTAGAATCACGAACCATATACGAAACCATATTCTTTCAGATTTACTCAAGAACGTCCCTCCAGGTTAATTCACCGTGCGACCACTCCAGTTTTTCACAACGGCTTCTTTGAGATTTTCAGATTCTTTCAAACTTAATAAACCGGCGGCTTCTAACTCATTGATCCCTTCCAAAGCTTTCATCCAGTAATCGGGATCTTCCAACAAGTTCTGGTCCTCGATGATACGTTGCAGTTTGGCAGGGCCTTGAGCTCGGTTAAGAAAATTCTCTAGCCCGGCAGCCATTGCTTCCCAGGCTTTATCACGCACGGCATAAGGAATGTTTAAACGTCCAAGCAGGTTTGTAAAGAAACCACTGATTTGATTCTTGCTTTTTAGTCGTCCCGGAGCGATCACATAATAATGATGATTAAACGGGGTCCCGGCCTTCGCAACAACGAAAGGAAGTTCCAAATAGACTTCATCCGGTAAATTACTGCCAATCACAAAGCTTCTTTGTAATAATTCCTTACTGGAAGCCTGAATCTTTAACTGCTCTTCTTGAAGAGTTCTTGTCAAAGATTGCTCTAATGATTGTTGCTGTTGCACCTTGGTACGCCATTGCAACTCTGCTTCCTTGAGCTGTTCTTGTAAGACTTCTAAGGGTCTTCTTGCCAAATACGATTGAGCCGATAATTCGTCGCTCCAACCTGTTTGATACTGGGTTTGCAATTCGCTAATCCGTGCAAACTCCTCACGCTTGACTTTTAATTGCTCTTCAAAAAAACCGACCATGGAGCTTCCTACTGTTTTATAACGCTGAACTTGTGCTTGGATTTGGCTGATTTCTTGTTCCAAACCATTCATTCTCTGTTTGATTTCATGGTCTTGGTTGGCCATTCCGCGGTATTCCTGATTCAAATCGCTGATCCTTCGATCTACTTGCGGTTTCATAGCCTCGATTTCTTCTCTTAATAGCAGTAAAGCTTTGTCTCTTTGGCGAACCAATTGCTCGGTTCTCTCCGTGGATTTTTCCTTGATGCATTGAATGAGCTGATCCAGTTTTAAATCTTCTGCACGAAGATTCTGCACCCAGGCTTCAAACATTTCCTTTTCTTGTTGAACCGAGCTACCACTCCCCTCTAAAAGGGAGGTTCCCCATTCACTGGTTTCCAAATGACGCTCTTTTCCCAACATCACTGGCAGTCCGATCACTTCGGTTACTAAGCTGCTACAATAGGGTTGCGGCATGGGAGTAGCAAGGGCTTCTGCAACATGAATTAAGTCTGCTTCATAGGATTCTCCAGGGTTGATTTGCAATTCTTCTAACTTCAGAACTCGATCCGGAGGGACTTGAAAACGGATCTCTTCTCCTTGCACTCCGATCAAATCAAACAAATAAGCACGATCCTGGTCATAAACTCTTTTTAATAGGATCGGCCATCGCACTTGAGCTATGGCCAGCAAGGCTTCCCCTTCTTGGCGTTCTCGAGGAAGTGTGTTGTCAAAAACCCGACTGTGGGCGATGCAAGTCACAATAGCTTTCTCAATATTGGCAGAAACTTCTTGCTCTTTGGCATCAATTAAAAACGGGAATATTTGTTTCATTGAGAACCCTCCTTTGTTTTACTAAAATTTTCCTGATGAACTTTCAAAACTCCTTCCGGTTTCATCACAACATTGTAATATGGATAAGGAATTTCAACGCCTTCTGCATCAAAACGTTCTTTCACGCTTTTATTGAGATCGCATATCATGACATAACCCTTAGCGAAGTCTTCACTCCAGAGACCGGCACGAATCTGTATTGATGAATCCCCCAGAGCGGTCACTCGGGCTGTCACCGATTTAGTTCCTTTCGCAATATCCAAAGCCGTTCTGGTGTCTAAAAAATGGGGGTGATTTAGTATTTCATCTTCAACAATGGCAATGGCAAGATTTAAATCCGCTGTATAACTGACACTGATCCCGAAAAAATTCATTCTGCGATTATCTTTATAATTGGAGTTTTCCAAAATCGAGCTGTTGATCGTAGAATTGGGAATAATGACTCGGCTATTCTCAATGGTTCGAATCACAGTATGCCTTAAGGAGATATCTTCCACAAATCCCACAATGTTCTTGTCGGGAAGCGAAATCCGATCATTGATCACGAAAGGCTTAAAGAAGATGATAAATGCTCCACTAACAATGTTGGTCAAGGCCTCTTGGGAGGCGAAACCAACTACAACTGCAATTACTCCGGAACCGGCTAAAAAAGATGTTGCAATGCTTGACAAAGCCGGGACTTCTCGAACCACAGCAAAGACAGCAAACGTATATAGAGCAACGTGAAAGATTTTTTTAGCAATCAGGACTTGGCCCTCTTTGATTTTTGGTGTTTTAGCTAATCGCTGAAATGCTTTATTTCCCACAAAGCGCATGATCAAAACACCGATCAAGATCACTCCAATATTCAAAGCAAAGACGGCTAAAGAATGTTTGAAAATTTCATTGATCCAGGTCATGCTTTTTGCTCTCCTTTTTTGGCTTGTTCAAAGCGCTCTATCCATTCGGTGGTTCTCGTGAGTCTATCTTGCTCTTCCAGAAGACTTTGCTGTAATCGCAACCCTAACGCCTCACCGGTTTCCATGAAATCCTGGGCTTGAATCTGAGTTTGGTAGCGATAAAAAGGGATGGTAGCGATTATTAATTCCAGAAGCTCCCAAATTTCGTTTAAATTATCAACATCGCCATCTCGATTCGGTAATGCCTTCCCGTGGATATCTGCTCTTTTCATCCAATAGAGTTTATTGAGATGGGAGTGGAAATCTTCAATTATACTAAAATCAGCGGCTAAGTCATTGAGAAAGCTAATCAAATCTTGGGGTTTTTCGCTATTAGGTAACAGCATATGATGTTTGATCAGAAACAAGGCTGACCGTTTCACAGGCTTTGAAATCGCCCATTGTGTCATCACCTCATCAGCAAGGGAGGTGCTTTTTTCATCATGGCCATGGTCACTGGGTTGTTTGCTCTTTTCATGGTAGGCGCGAATTCCCGGTAGACCCTTGGCGCAATCATGGAATAAGGCGGCCAGTTTCAAATCCTCACTTTGGTTCTTCGATTCTAAGTGTTCTGTAAAAGCTAAAACCGCTAAAGAGTGTTCCCAAGCGTTCAAATGGTGGTATTTTGGATTTTGCTGCGCACTTGGCAGGTGTCCCATTTGGGGTATGACGATCTGCAATAACCCCAATTCCTCTATTAAACGCAATCCTGATGACAAGCAATTTGCTTTGCACATCTTCTGTAATTCTTTCCCAATTCGGTTTTTGGGAACAGAGATCAAAAGATCTTTGTGACTAGACATCGCATTTTTGGTTTCAATTTCCAGAGCAAACCCAAGCCGGGCTGCAAAACCAATACCGCGTATGATTCTGACAGGATCTTCACGAAATCGTAAGGCAGGATCTCCTACTGTCCGAATCAATTTCTGTTCAAGGTCAGCTTTGCCACCAAAAGGATCAAGAATTCGTCCCTGTTGATCCATCGCCATGGCATTGATCGTAAAATCCCTTCGAGAAGCATCTTCTGCAAAACTTACGACTCCATGGACCCGTGGTTTGCCGGGGATTTCATATTGTTCACCGCGAAAAGTGGCAACTTCAATACCGTCGATTAGTACTACCCCAAATTGCTTCCCGACCGTTTGAACTTCAGCATCTGAAAAAAGCCCTACCAAAATATCTGGTGAAGCTGAAGTTGTTAAGTCAATATCTAAGTTCTCGATTCCAAGCAAATAGTCTCGAACAGCTCCTCCAACTTTATAACACTCGAATCCATGATCCTGCAAGCGAGTCATGATTTGCTCTACCTTCAGTGTTCTCGCCTCCTATTCCATACTTATCCTAAAAAATTCAAGAGGGCGTTGGATTATTCCTGCAAATTTACGGATGAAAAAGAAAACAGCAACCCCCTATACTCAGATACGAGGGTTGCTTAAAATCTGCCTACTCAAATTTATCAGTGAGCTGAACCGATAAGATCTGCAAGTTTGATGACACCCTTTTGCTCACACCAAGCTTTGATACCTTTAGCGACTGTGTCGATCACATCGGGTTGTACAAAGTTTGCTGTGCCTAAAGCGATCATAGTTGATCCGGCCATGATGAACTTCAAAGCGTCTTGCCAATCCATGATTCCACCCATACCGATGATCGGAACATCCACAGCTTGATACACTTGATATACCATACGTAATGCAATGGGGCGTACCGCAGGACCCGATAACCCACCAAAGGTGTTGGCTAAAATAGGTTTGCCTGTTCGTAAATCAATATCCATGGCAAGAATCGTATTGATCAGAGAAATCGCATCTGCTCCTTCACTCTCAACAGCCTTGGCCATTTCACCAATATCGGTCACATTTGGAGAAAGTTTGACAATAAGCGGAAGATTAGTCGCTTTTCTAGCTGAACGGACTGCCGCAGTAGCAGTTGCGATTCTTGTGCCAAAAGCCATTCCGCCTTCTTTAACATTAGGGCATGAGATATTCACTTCAAGCGCGGAAATTCCGGAAACACTTTGTAACCTAGCTGACAATTCGCCGTATTCTTCAACTGTTTTGCCGTTGATATTGACAATAATCGGTGTTTGCAGTTGCCTAAGTCTGGGCATCTCTTCGCTTATGAAGGCTTCCACGCCAGGATTCATCAGGCCAACCGAGTTAATCAAACCAGCCGGGGTTTCAATTAGGCGCTGACCGGGGTTTCCAAGTCTAGGTTCCGGCGTTATACCTTTGACTGTAAGCGCACCCAAGTTCTGAAAATTGATAAAGGGAGCATATTCCTGTCCAAAACCAAACGTACCTGAAGCGGTGGTAAGTGGGGTTCTGAACGTTTGGCTGAAGAGATTGACCGACAAATCAAGGTTATTCATCAAAGATCACCTCGCTTGCTGCAATAACCGGTCCTTCTTGGCACATTAAAGCATACCGCCAACCTCCGCCCGGATTTCTGACTTTTACTGTGCAACCCAAACAAGCACCAAGTCCACAAGCCATATGGGCTTCCAGTGATAACCATAGAGGGATCTCTGTTCCCTGCAATTCTTGTTTCAAAGCTTTCAGCATAGGCATCGGTCCGCAGGCATAAATTGTCTTCACTTTACTTTGTTCTAACGCACCTTTAAGACCCTTAGTAATATATCCTGCATGGCCACAAGAGCCATCTTCAGTGGCTGTATAGACTTGCACTCCCAGAGAAGTAAAAGCCGTTAATACCTCAAAATCATCGGAAGTCCGCGCACCAAAATACAGACTACAGGGATGACCTAATGCTCTCAGCTCTTTTGCCAATGCTAACAATGGAGCTATGCCGATGCCACCGGCAATCAAGGCGACACAATGCGCTGACGGGACTGATACTTCAGGAAATGGGAATTCTTTGCCTAAAGGAGCTAAAATTTCCACAGAATCTCCCTGGACCAACTGGTTCAAAAGTTCGGTTCCTCTTCCGACCACCTGGTACAACACACTAAACCTGCCGGTCTTTTTATTGATGCTGTGAATGCTCATAGGTCTTCGCAAAAGAGGGTCGTGTAGACTTTTGAGTCTAATGTTCAAAAATTGGCCGGGTTTCATTCTAATACAGCATTCGGCCGCATTGAATTCAATGCGAAAATAGTTTTTTCCCGTTTGAACCTGTTCATGCACCGTAACGGTTTGATTAAGAATCTGTTCGTTCATGGAGGTACTCCTGTAAGCTGGTGGGCTTTAAAGCCTCGGTATTCTGCAAGTAATTTAAACAGCGCCAGTATGCCAAAAGGGTATCTAGCGACGTAAAGTAACGACAGCCGTTCTCAACAGCGGCTCTACGGATCATAAATCCATCACGTTCCGGTAGTTTACCTAAGGTGACCGTATTGATAACAAAATCTACCTTCCCTTGCGATATCACATCCAACACGGTGGGAGAAGTTCCACCAATTTTGCTGACTGCTTCCACTTTCACCCCAGCTTGACGCAAGGCTTCGGCCGTTTTACTGGTAGCGAATACTTTATATCCGTTACGCCAGAATTGTTTGATCAAAGGGATTGCTTCTTTTTTATCGCGATCAGCAACCGTAGCTAATAATACTTTTTGCGTTGACGGCTTCCAACCGGCTGCCCAGAAGGCTCTTGCCAAAGCTTCATCTTTGTTCTGCCCCATTCCAATGACCTCACCGGTGCTCTTCATTTCGGGACCTAAGCCAATCTCTACACCTCTTAATTTTGCCCAGCTAAAGACGGGAGCTTTGGCAGCATAGAAATCGGTTGCCGGCCAGAGACCATCGGTATATCCTTGGGCTTCTAAATTCTCGCCTAAAGCGATTTTGGTAGCAATTTGCACCATAGGTAGATTGGCCACCTTCGATAAAAACGGCACTGTCCTGCTGGCACGAGGATTGACCTCAATGACATATAATTTTTCACCCTGATGCACAAATTGAACATTGATCAAACCCTTGACTTGCAAGGCAATCGCCATCTTTTTGGTGGCCTCACAAATCTCCTCAATGACCCATGGATCAATGTGAGTCCAAGGATACACTGCAATTGAATCTCCGGAGTGAACACCGGCCCGTTCAATATGTTCCATGATACCGGCAATCAGAACCTGTTCTCCATCTGCTATGGCATCGACTTCTAATTCCTGTCCCAAAATGTACCGGTCAATCAACACCGGATGATCCGGCGAGATCCGTACTGCCTCGGTCAAATAACCTTCCAGTTCGTTGACCGAATAGCATATCTCCATGCCTCGTCCCCCCAGAACATAGGAAGGACGAACCAAAACAGGATATCCTAATGTTTCTACAGCAGCTAGTGCTTCTTTATAAGATCGAACGGCTTTTCCGGCCGGGCGTGCTAGATTTAATCCTTCCAACATCGCATCAAAGCGTTCTCTGTCTTCAGCCAAGTCAATCGCTTCGGGTTGTGACCCCAATATTGGGATCCCTGCATTCGCGATCCCTTTTGCCAGATTGATCGCGGTTTGCCCGCCAAACTGAACAAAGACACCTTTCGCTTGTTCTTTTTTAAGGATCTCCAAAACTTCTTCTTCCATGAGCGGTTCAAAGTAGAGTCGATCAGAAACGTTGAAATCCGTCGAAACAGTTTCGGGATTATTGTTGATCATAATCGATTGGTAGCCGGCTTTATTTAAGGCTTGTAGAGCATGAACCGAACAATAATCAAATTCCACACCTTGGCCGATCCGAATCGGACCTGACCCTATAACAACGGCTTTCTTCCCTTCTAACGGGGCTGCTTCGTCTTCTTGTTCAAAGGTACCATAAAAGTATGGGGTATCGGACTCAAACTCCCCGGCACAGGTATCTACCAGTTTAAAAGTGCGATGGATGCCAAAGCGCTCCAATTGTAATTCTACTTCAGACACCGACAAGCCACTCCAATAGGCGACTTCAGTATTGGCAAATCCTAACCGCTTCGCTTCAATTAGTAAAGCTTCGTTCATGGTTTCTGATTTCAATCGTTGTTCCATGGCCGGGATCCGATTCAACTGCTCCAAGAACCAGGGATCGATCATGGTCAGTTCGTATA
>CAZAFY010000005.1:6503-20055 GCA_964484445.1 uncultured Eubacteriales bacterium | reverse complement strand
TGGAATATCAGGTTCTTTCCAGATATTACTGGCAGGTATTCCCGCTGCCATTGCCGCTTGTCTGGCAGGGTTTTGCCCTAAGCCAGCTTGTAACACATTCCCCATCACGACTTCGCACACTTGATCGGGTTTCAATCCGGCTCGTTCCAATGCGGCTTTGATTACGAGAGCGCCTAAGGAAACTGCCGAGGTGTCCTTTAGGCTTCCACCCATCGTTCCAATGGCCGTACGACAAGCGCTGACTACATAAACCTTTTGCATGTTAACTCCTTCTTTCTTTTAAGAATAATTATCGCGTCGCTTTTGCTCTTGACGACGAATAAACTCTTGAATCATAAAGCTCGCTACATCATCTGCAAATTTGCCGCTGCCAAACCCAGCATCATAACCCATTTCTTTTGCCAATGCATGGGTTATGCGTGCTCCCCCGCAGATAAACAACATGCGATCGCGAACCCCTTCTGCTTCGGCTAGCTCGATGAGTTGCGTCAAATTATGAATATGAACATCCTTCTGAGTAACAGTTTGCGAAACCAAACACACATCGGCATTGACTTCCATGGCTTTTTGTAAAAAGATTTCGTTTTGAACCTGACTCCCTAAATTATAGGTTTCCAACATATCATAACGTTCTAACCCATAATGTCCGGCAAACCCTTTTCGATTCATAATGGCATCGATCCCAACTGTATGGGCATCCGTACCAGTAGAAGCACCAACAACGATTAATTTTCTACCGATTTGACGTTGAATCATAGCATCTGCTTCCTCTAGAGAAAGTGTTTTTTCTTCTTGTTGGTTCACAACAATTGCCGCGTAATCAACTTCATGTTGAACCGAGCCATATAAGACAAAAAAAGTAAAATTCTCTGAAAGTGCCCTTTGATAAGCCACGGAAGAATCTTGAAGTCCCATTTGTGTAGCCAACTGTAGTGCAGCTGCAGCAGCTTTGTCCCCGGAAGCTACAGGTAATGTAAAGCTCAATTGCATTTTTCCATCATTCATGGTGTCCCCGTAGGGTTTCATTTTCGCACCTCCTTTACGCCCATTCTCTCGGCAAAAGGATTCCAATAAATCGGGTTCTTACGAACAACACCCTCTAATCCTTTCCCTCCGGAACGACTTCGGGAAATGTTGGCAAATACACCTTTCTCAATAGCAGAAAATAACTTGTTTCGATCGATCTCTTCTAATAAATCTGTCGCTTTTTTTAAGACTTCTTGAGCTCGAGCTTCAATTTTTCCCCCGGGCTTAAATTGGAGCTCATCGGCTAAACCATCCATTGTGCGGAAAATATACTTTGCATTTTCTATGGCAAGTGCTCGATCCGACATAAATGGAGTGTGAATTGCCTCTGTCAACATTCCCAATAGATGGATCCTTTGTCCGGTCAATAAAGAAACCGTGTTGAACAGAGCGTTTTGCACATAACCTCGAAAAATCTGTCCCGTCATATACTTTGTTGGCGGCATATATTTGAGAGGTGCTTGTGGAAAAACTTCTCGGATCAATTGTGCCTGAGCCAATTCCATAACGAAACCACCCGGAATATCGGGGTCGATTTCAAAAGCATGTCCTAATCCCATTTGTTCTACCGGTAACCCTGCACGAAGTGCTAATTGTTCATTCAGTATTTGAGAAGCCAAAACCGTATGTGCTTCTTCCACGGCATCGGCAGTCGTTAGATAATTATCTTCACCTGTATTGATGATCACTCCTGCATAAGCGTTGATTTGACGAGAAAAATGCTGGTCTATTAGGGTTCGTTGCATGTTAATATCGCGGAAAAGGATGCCATAGAGTGCATCGTTCAGCATGACATCTAGCCGCTCCAACGCGCCCATGGCAGCAATTTCAGGCATACACAATCCGGAACAGTAATTGCATAATCGAATATAGCGACCTTGCTTTTCACCGACTTGATCCAATGCCTGTCGCATTAAACGAAAATTCTCTTGGGTAGCATACGTACCTCCAAATCCTTCTGTGGTTGGTCCATACGGTACGTAATCTAAGAGACTTTGTCCGGTTGTTCGAATCACAGCAATGATATCGGCTCCCTGTTCTGCTGCAGCTTGTGCCTGAACAATGTCTTCATAGATATTTCCGGTGGCAACAATAACATATAGTAACGGACCAGAGGGTTCTGAAAACTTTTCCAGATAACGAGTCCTCGTCAAACGATGATTCCTAATTTTTTCTAGACTTCTCTCAATCAAAGGTTGTAGTAATGTCGTGATTGCTTGAACATCTGTCACAGGCCAATGGCGAAGGTCAATCAGTCCCCGGTCGATTTCCTCTGCAACTTCCTGCGGTCCTAATTGGGTTTCCAGCATAGCGTTTCCCAAAGTCAAAGCAACCCCCAAAGGAAGAAGTCCGGTATCTTGCAAATGCTCTACAACTAAATTCGGATACGGGATCTGATCTTCATTGACTCCATCGATGCCTAATAAACGACAAATGGTTCGTTCTACCGAAACCGTAGTGTGCAGATCTACAAACCCTTGAACATCCTCGGCAATAGAAGCACCAAATTGTCGTGCTTTCGCAACCAATTGTGTATCTAGATGGATCTTACTCATGATAATCCCCTTGAACTCGATCACGGCGGACTAACTCCTGAGGTTCAATCGATAAATTTTTGCCTTGTAACAAGCCAAAAACGCCAAGAGCGCTCTCTTCTTTTTCACCTCGACAAACCGGGCATTGGCAGTGGTTTTCATACTGTCTGGGCTGGGTGTAGGCAGAGATAACCCCCTCGAAATTTCGCAAAATAACGCGTTCCGGGCTTTGACTGATTAAATAATTGGGCATTACCGGAATTTTGCCTCCTCCCCCAGGGGCGTCAACGACAAAGGTTGGAATCGCAAACCCGGAGGTATGACCTCGAAGCGCTTCAATGATCTCGATCCCTTTGCTGACCGGCGTTCGGAAATGCTCTAAACCTTGAGACAAATCGCATTGATAAAGATAATAAGGGCGCACCCGAATATCCACTAATCCTTGAACCAATGCTTTCATCACATGCGGGCAGTCATTGATACCGGCTAGTAATACACTTTGATTTCCAACCGGAATTCCGGCATCGGTCAAGCGTTCACAGGCTGCTTGCGACTCGGCAGTGATCTCATTGGGATGATTGAAATGGGTATTGACCCAAATCGGTTGATACTTTTTAAGCATAGCCACCAATTCCGGCGTAATGCGTTGCGGACAAACGACCGGCGTCCGGCTTCCAATACGAATGATTTTAACGTGAGGGATCTTCCTTAGCGCAACAATGATTTCTTCTAACACGGAATCCGCAACCAAAAGAGGATCTCCACCCGAAAGCAAAACGTCTCGAATTTCTGGATGTTGAGCAATATAGGTAATGGCTTGGTCAATGCGTTCTTTGGGAAGCTGTTGATCGTGTTGACCGGCAAATCTTCTTCTGGTGCAATGCCTGCAATACATCGAACATTGATCGGTGATCAGAAATAAAACTCGATCAGGATATCGATGAGTCAGCCCCGGAACCGGAGCATTGCTATCTTCGTGTAAGGGATCCAATAGATCCGCTGGTGACTGTACTAACTCCATGATCGAGGGTACTGCTTGTTTGCGAATGGGGCAGTGTGGGTCCCCTTGATCAAAAAGGGAGAGGTAATAAGGGGTGATTGCCATACGTAGGTGCCCTAAACACTGTTGAACCCCTTCCTCTTCATCGGGAGTCAACTGAACGTATTGCTTAAGCTGTTCCAGCGTCTCGATTCGATTGCGTACCTGCCAATGCCAATCATTCCACTGCTGGTCGGTCACTTCAGGGAAAAAGCGTTCTCTTCCGGACATTGTTATCATCCTTTCTTGACTAGATCTCCTGGTGAAACCTATAAGTATCGCTGACTGAAATATTGACGGAGAACCGGATTTTCGCGTAATTCCCAAAGGGTAATCTCGGCATGATCTTTGGTATATCCGTTACCGATAATCATGGTCACGTCCTTACCCACTCCTTCCGCTCCCAGTGCCGCTTTGGTGAAACTGGTTGCCATGGAAAAGAAATAGACGATTCCCTGATTTTTTACCGGCAAAATACAAGACATTTCTGTATTGGGAATGTTGACACAACTGATCGAAATATCGACTTCTCGTCCATGATTGGCTGCAACGGTTTTTTCTAACACCTCCAAAGGCTCTGTTGCACTGGCAACGATAACTTTATGTGCTAGCTTCATCGAGAGGATTTTCTCGATATCGCTTTCCTTTCTGACTAAAGCAATAACATTGCCGGTTGGTCCAACTCGTTTCATAGCTTCGTATAAACAAAGCAACCCCGACTTGCCTGCGGCTCCTAAAACCAACACCGAATCCCCAGGTTTGACCAATTTCGCGGTTTGCGCGGGGGCACCAGCTACATCTAAGGCAGCTAGAGCTAAATTTTCACTCATATCTTCCGGTAATTTTGCATAAATGCCGCTTTCAAATAAAATCGCTTGAGCGACAACGTCTACCCGGTCGATTTCGGTATGAACTTCGATAATACGATCAATGTTCAAAGGAGTTAAAGAAAGTGATACAAGGGAAGCGATTTTATCGCCGACTTTTAGATCGCGATCTTGTAAAGCAGGTCCAATTGCTGCAACGGTGCCAATCAACATCCCACCGGACCCTGTGACTGGATTTTGCATTTTTCCTCTTTCTGAGACAATTGACAAAATCTGTTTTTCGATTTCTACCGGGTTTCCTTCAGCAGCTTGTTTGATTTGTGTGAAGGATGCCGAGTCGATATTCAATGCTAAAACATCAATCAATAATTCATTATCATAAAGGACACTCATATCGTTGTTAAGACGCTTGGCCGCTTGAGGTAGTACCCCTTTGCTTTCTAATACTCGATGCGTTCCATAGGGATTTCCGTGATTCATGTGCATCATTCCTTTCTTAAGCCCTTAAAGCCCTTGGATAACCCGAGGATTTCTCTGGTTTGTTTCGGAGTAGCGATCTCTCTTCCCAATTCCTTGGCTAACCGGACGGCTTTCTCAACCAATTCGCCATTACTTTTGGCTTTGATACCGCGACTGAGATAGATGTTATCTTCAAACCCTACGCGTACGTGCCCTCCCAGTATAATAGCCATAACGGCCATGGGGTAAGCTGCTCTGCCGATTCCTGTTACTGTATAGGTGGAATTCGCCGGAAGGCTCTCTACCATGAAAAGTAGATCGCGTGGCTCGGCACTGATACCACCATTGACACCAAGCACTAAATTGAAGTGTAAGGGACCGGGGATGAACCCTTTTAAATGCAATCGCTTCGCCATATCAATCATGCCTTTGTCAAAGACCTCGATCTCCGGTTTGACCGATAACGCTTGCATTTGTTTTGAGAACTCGATGATGGTATTCTCGGTATTGATAAAAATCTCATCTCCACCAAAATTGCAGGTACCGCAATCTAATGTAGCCATCTCCGGCTGCAATGCTAACGGTTGTAGTCTTTCCGTGTTGGTCATTCCGGTTGCTCCGCCGGTGGAAGGTTGAACGATCAGCTCTGCTGGACAACGGCGGTAGATCTCTTCAATGCAGTCTTTGAATCGTTGTCTGCTTTGCGTTGGTGTTCCATTATCATCTCGGACATGTAAATGAATGATACTCGCTCCCGCATGATAAGCACTCTCCGCTTCACGACCTATTTCTTGAACAGTATAGGGAACCGCTGGATTATGCTCTTTGGTTACTTCTGCACCACAAATCGAGGCAGTAATCATTAAAGGTTGCATGAATTGAACCCCTCCTTACTTCTTTCGCTGTTTATCTTTTGGAACAACACAGGTACCGCTCGCTTTACATACAAGAACAGGAGGATCTAAAACTTCACATGCGGATTCATGGATGTCGGGTCTTGGCTGAATCACTTTTTTTGCTTCGAATTCCATTTTTCTAGATGTATTACCAGTATGTGTTATTCTTCCTGTAGCTTCAATATAATCCCCGGCATAGACCGGTTGAAGAAAATCAATGGAATCATAGGCTCTGAACAATCCTTCGTCTCCGTCTAAACGAATCAATAACTCCGTAGCTACATCCCCAAATAGTTGTAATAGTTTTGCTCCGTCGACCAATTGGCCACCGTAATGAGCATCCTGATTCCCCATGCGGACTCTGATCATAACTTCCACTAAAAAAATCTCCTTTCATACAAAGAGAAAGAGCGCTGAAAAATCAAAATCATGATTTTTCAGCGCTCCATGACATGTATGCCATGACAGAAAAAACGCCCTAAGCGATTTTCCCAAAGTCAAGAAAGACTCGTTCTTCTTGCTTTTCGGCAGCTGCACATTCGTTCGGCTCAACTCGGACGGTCCCGATCCTCGAATTACCTTACAGACTGCTCCTCTATTCTCTATTCACTTCAAGACACAATATATCAGATTAAACCTACAAAGTCAAGATTCTACGGATTCCGTTTTGTGATTTTATTCTCCATACAACTCATGATTTCATGCTCTAAGTGAAATGCTTTACAAATCAAACGTGCTTCTTGAGGAACACTTAGAAGACCGCTTGCAGGTTCCAAACGATAATCCATTTGCTCTTGTAAAAACTGCAAGGAATCTTTTCCCTTATCGAATGCTTGTCGGATCTGATCCATATTTAGACGACTAAACCCTACCACCTGATAATGAGTTCCGGCTTCTTCAGCGACGTCGTCATAATGAGTTGCGATTAATGTTATCCCCGGCTGCTGTTGTAAATAGCGGGTTACGGCTTGGATCAAGGCAGCTCCCTCTTGCGGGTTGGTGCTTCTTGCGAATTCGTCAAGTACTAATAAAACAAATTTCCCATTATATTCATCTAAGTGCTGCTGGAATTGACTGACTTCCATTGCAAAACTGCTCATGCCCTTTTCAATCGATTGTTGAACTTCGTCGAGAAGCGTTATGTGATCAAAAAGAGGGAGTTTTGCTTCTTTGGCAAAAACGAAATAACCCATTTGGAATAAAAGGCAGTTGATCATGATCGCTCGCAACGTTACACTCTTACCGCCCATATTGGCTCCAGTAATGACGGTTGAACCCGCCAAACATTCGATGTCGATTGCCTTATAGACCCTCTTTTTTTGTTGAAGCAGCTCTTCTACTACGGGGTGTCGAAGTCCAATGAAGCGGAGGGACGCATCTTCAGAAATAACAGGTCTGACCATATCTTTTCGAAAAGCTAATCTTGCTTTTGCCAGGAGCAATTCCAATACCCCCAGCCGGTGAAGATAAAGCTGCCAAGCAGGGACATAGGGTTCTAGTTCCTTTTGTAGGACGGCAAGAACCCTCTCCTCTTCCTGTGTTTCAACACGAAGCACCTCATTGCGTCGTTCCATCCATTCGGCAACTTCGTTCTCCTCTTTAAGGGTCCGTAACCGTTGCTCTACTCTGCGCTTTAGAGATCGAATCTCCGCTAATTTTTCCGAGAATCCACCATCGAGAAAGAAGGTGGGAAGTCTTTGACCGGATGGATCTAAAATGGCAAGACATGGTTGTAAAGAAAGTGGATCGACACTCTTAAGTTTTAAGGAACGAAGCCAAGGAAAGACTTCTTTTTCGAGCTTTTCATGGGCAAGAAGAAAGACCTTTAACTTAAAGTAGGCCTCGTGTCGTAATCCATATCCCGTATATAACAGATTCAGCTCGTTCTGAACGTCCGGTATCGCTTGAAAAAACCGCAATAACGCCACTCCTTGAGCAGGTTGCATTCGAAGACCGGTCATGAATGTTGTTAATTCATCGAACACAAGGGATAATTCGTCCTTATTTTCTGCTCTGTAAACCGCTTGTTGGCGAAAGGCTTGTTGCCCATAACACGATGTAACCTCCAATTGCCTCCAAATGATTTCGAGTTCCTCTTGCCATTGCCAGGTTATAAAGGATTTGAACATATCAATCTCTCCTTCCAATCGATCACAGGGCAAGTTACCTGCTCAGCAATGGCTTGCATCAATCGATAATCCTCCGGCTTATCCGAGGTTTCTCTTCGATGATTGACAAAAACACCATGGATCGGAATCCTACGAATTACAGAAATTGAATTGCCTTCTCTAAGAAATTTTTGGACTTGTTCTTTCGAGGCTACGATACGACTCCCATTGGGAACAACCAATCGTATTGTGCTTGTTTTTGTTCTAAGGCTTCCTAATTGCCTCAGGAAGTTCGAATGAACAGCCCCACGATAAAAGACACCATCGCACGATAAACCCCCCTTAGAAAGCCAATCAGCCCCTTCACGTCTGATTTGATCCGATGTATAGAAGGTTTGCTCTTGATCACCGCACAGCATGCTTAAGAAAGCTTCTTCAGAAACATTGATTCTTACCTCAGGAAGTTGAGTATATAACCAATAAACATGAAGTGTTTCCTGTACGACATGTTGGAAATCGTCAAAACAAACATAGCCTGTGCAGAGCAGTGTATCCATGGTTTCTTCTCCCGATAACACCTTACGATTGATACTCCCATCAATAATGATTTTCTTCGCTCCATGCCCCTTTAGCTTTTCAACGGCTTTCACCATGCCCCCACGGGACGAAGGCCCCGAAAGTTGAATGAAGCCATCACTTTTGGCACGCAAGATCAATAGAGAGCCTAACGCCCCTCCCGGTTGGAGGATCTCTAAAATTTCTTTGCTGGCGTCTGTTTGATTCCACAAATGCGCCGGGGTAACAAAAATCGTTCCCTCCGTTACAAAAATCTCAGGTTTATGTCCCGATGTCGCACGGTCTTGCGTCTCTCCATCTAATCCAATCGAAAGAAGGCCCCAATCAGGAATTGAGTTTCCCGTTAAGTGAGAAGATAAAATCGCATTCAAAATCGTGGTTTTTCCGGCATTCTTACACATCCCGATCAACGAAAGAACATCCGAATAAGAGGTCATCGTCCTAAGAAACGTTTGCATTTCAACCTCACTGTATCTCTCCATCCCTGTTACCCTCCTCTCAAAAAAAATAACTCCCAAAATATTGGGAGCGGTTTTTGTGTTATCCGACAAAAATCATGGTAATGCCTTGATTGCAACGCTCCAAATCGGAATCTCTTCTCAATTCAGGAACTGCATCTAACATCTGCCTTGTGGTTTCATCGAAAATTGAAAACTCTTCTCCCCACGTCAATCCACGCAAAGAGCCTGTTTGGACCATTGTTTGTAAATGCCTGCGGATTCCGTGACGTAGATTTCCTCCCACCCCGCTGGAGCCATAGCCATGGATCAGTTTGATGATCCTGATCTTCTGTTTACGGCAACGAGTTATTTCCTGATTGGTTAAAAGGATACCCTGCTCAACTGTTGGGAAATATCGTTCCAAATTGAACTCTACAATGCTTATCTGAGCCATAACAACCTCACTTCAATACACGCCACTGATTTATAGGCCACATAATAGCCACTGCTCTGCCAATAACGGCTTTTTCACTTACATAAGGGGTTGTGTGCCAGAAGCGCGCATCCTCGGAATTGGTGCGATTGTCCCCCATGAAAAACAACATGCCTTCAGGAATTTCATAGCGTGGCTGATAACTATAGGTTTGGCCAACAGCATACGACTCTTCCAGTAATTCTCCATTGCGGTAGACTTTTCCGTCGGCAAACTCCAAAATATCGCCGCCTTTTGCAATTAAGCGCTTGATGTAGGGAAAAGCTCCCGGTTTGGAGTCCGGACAGGGAAATACTAAAATATCACCATATTCAACAGTCCGAAAGAATCGCGAGAATTTCTCTACAACGACTCGCTCCCCCGGAGCAATCGTGGGATTCATCGATGCGGAGGGCACTAAGGGAAATACGGCAATAAAAAAGTATATGAACGCCACAATGGCCGCTGATACTAACAATTCATAGACAAATTCCTTCACGGATTTCATATTCAAGAGAAAAACCTTCTTTCACAAATAGAATCATCCCTTTTCTTCACGATTATACCATAGGTTGTAAAGCTTTGCCACACTGATTCTAATGTTTGCCAAATCGTTTCTAAAATGCTATACTCAAAACGTAAAAAGGAGGTGCATTCGTACGCATAACCAGCGAAAACAACGAGACCCCAACGACGGCTTGCGAATCGTCTCTGCCGTTAGTCATGGTTTTGGGGCTGTCTTATCCTTGACCGGAATGATCGCTTTATTGATTCGAGGTTTTGAAAATGCCGTATCGGGGTTACATTTTCTAGCTTACATCCTCTATGGAATTTCTGCCATTGCTCTTTATCTGGCCAGCACGTTGTATCATTCAGTGCGCACTAGTTTGATTCGGCGCTTACGATTGAGAAAATTCGATCATAGCATGATTTATGTTCTCATAGCAGGTTCGTATACACCGATTTGTTTACTGGCCATTCCCCAGCAAGGGGGAATCATCATGTTGATTTTGGTCTGGTCCGTTGCCTTATTTGGAGTCATCACCAGTATTGTATGGATCCATCAGCCACGGTGGTTATCCGCCAGCCTTTATCTGGGAATGGGATGGATGGCTCTCATCGTAATCAAACCCCTGCTTGCCAATCTGCCGACCGGAGGTTTGCTATGGCTCTTAATGGGCGGGATTTTCTATTCCATCGGTGCGGTTTTTTACGCATTGAAATGGCCCGGAAGAGATCATCCGATTTTTGGATTCCACGAAATATTCCACTTTTTTGTGTTGGCCGGCAGCATCTGTCACTATTTTATGATTTTCTGTTATTTAAGCTAAAAAGAACCTTGGTAAGGAGTAAAACTCCCTTACCAAGGTTCTTTCTTAAATATATGAGGATTACTTTTGACCCGGTGCTTTAACTTCCGGAGGGATCGGACATTGATACGGTTTTCCACCGGTAGCTAGTAGGAATTCCGCTTTTGCTTTTTCTACCAATTCCGGGTCCTTTAATAGCTTTCCGGCAGCATCTGCCATGGCTTTCGCGGCATAAATCATACCTTTGTGTCCAATACTCATACCGGAACATAAGGTAATCTGCCAACTGTGACCCGGCGCCCCCAAGTTATCGGTTGCAGTCCCGAATGAAGCAGTCGGTACGATATGTGCTACATCACCAACATCGGTTGAACCACCGCCCACTTTTCCGGTTTCTCGCATTGGACTAACGCCAGAAAAGATCTCGGTTCCTTCCGGCAAATTCATCATTTTCAAAGCCGCAGGATATTGAACGGGTTGCTGTTGGTTTAACTCTTTGGAGAAAGCTATTTCTTCTTCCGTCCAAGGCTCTTGAGGAATGTTACTCAAACTCTCATGTAAGACGGCCGCCAACGTTTTGTTCGGTAAAGTGTTATGGCACCCTCCCAAAAATTCAATTTTCATGGTGGTTTCTGTCATCATGGCTGCACCATTGGCCACTTTGATTAGTCGTGCATAGACTTCATCAATAACGCTGCGTTTTGGACCACGAACATAATACCAAACCGAAGCTTTGTCCGGAACGATATTCGGGGCCATACCACCTTCTTTGATCACATAATGAATCCGAACATCGGTCGTAACGTGCTCGCGTAAATAGTTGGCTCCAACATTCATCAATTCTACGGCATCTAAAGCACTTCTGCCATTATGCGGATCGCCACCGGCATGAGCAGTTCGTCCTTCAAAATGGAATATCGCCGAATTCAGTCCAGTAGAGCTGTCTAAACTAACGCCATTGGCTCGGCCTGGATGATATGCCAAGGCTAAATCCAAGCGATCAAAAGCTCCTCCACGAGCCATGAATACTTTGCCGGTCAGGACTTCTTCTGCAGGACAACCGTAAAAGACTAATGTCCCGGGAAGGTTCTTTTCGATCATCTCTTGCTTTAATCCCAAAACAGCACCTAAGGTTGCAACTCCCAATAGGTTGTGCCCGCATCCTTGTCCGGGGGCCCCCTCCACAACCGGTTCTTGTTTCACAGAAATTTTCTGACTTAAGCCCGGTAAGGCATCATATTCCGCCAAAAAGCCTATGACCGGGTTCCCACTTCCCCAAGAAGCGATAAACGCCGTAGGCATTCCCGCAAATTCATCTTCCAAAGCAAAGCCATCTTCCACTAACACTTTTTTTATGGCTGCCACTGCTTTAAATTCTGTATAAGCCGGTTCCGGGTTCTCCCACAGATAATCACTTAATCGAATCAATTCTTCTCTGCGTTGATCAATGGTTTTCAGTGCAATGTCGTTCATAGAAATTCCCCCTTCTATTCAACTGTCACTTTCTTCATTTTGTCCCCTTGTTTGATCTTGTCTACAATGTCCATACCGGAAGTGACTTGCCCGAAAACAGTATGTATACCATCGAGATGCGGAAAAGATGCAAAGCAGATAAAGAACTGACTACCGCCCGTGTCTTTTCCTGCGTGTGCCATGGATAACGCCCCTCTGACGTGCTTATGTGGGTTGCCTGCTGTTTCGCAAGCAATGGTGTATCCTGGACCACCGGTTCCGGTACCCTTAGGACATCCTCCTTGTGCTACAAATCCTGCGATGACTCGATGAAATGTGAGTCCGTCATAAAATCCCTTTTTCGCCAAATCCGTAAAGTTTTTGACAGTATTTGGGGCTGCCTCATCAAAAAATTCGATCAGGATTTGCCCTCCTTTTTCCATGTCAATAGTTGCTTTGCTCATTTTCTTGACCTCCATCATTAAAAAAATTCTTGTGTTTATCTTCTCCGCACACTGAAAGAGTTCCTGCATTAGATCAGTGTTTCAACTCTCTTGTCCAAAGCTACCTCAGTTCGCTTACGCAATTCATAAGAAGGTTGTATTGAAATTCCTACTTCTTTTGCTAACTGCTGAAGATACCCCATACCTCGTCCACAATCTGCACTCCGATGTGCATCGGAACCAAAGCTGAAATCACATTGATGTGCCGCAGCAATTTGTAATAAGCCAATCGGCGGACATATGGTTGCCGCAGGATAACGATAGGCTAATCCGGAATTCATTTCCAAAGCCACTTTGTGTTTTTTGGCCGATGTAGCAATACTCACATACGCTGGAGTTAGATTCAAACGTTCAGGCCAAGCACCAAAAGCCTTGCATGAGTAGGGGTGACCGATCACATCAAAGAGTTCACTCTCGATTGCCTTTTGAAGCACTTCTCCATATTGTTCAAAAACCTTGTCAGCATTTCGCCCTGCCCAGAATTCCTTCTTGGTATCAAACCCCCACCCCTCTAACCAATGAACCGAACCGATCACATAATCAAAAGGATATTGATTTAGAATTGCTCGAAGTGCTTCTTCTTCACCCGGGAAATAACAAACTTCAATTCCCAACCGCAAAGGATATCCTGCACGCTTGCCTTTTTCGATTAGATCGACATATTCCTCTAACCGGTAGCAAAAAGATTTCTTCTCCTCTTGCATCCACTGCTTTTGGTATCGGCCTACCGGGGTATCGTCCATAATCACATTTTTGAAATAAATCTCTTTGAACTCTAGGAAATGATGACTATGATCACTGAATCCAAACTCATGGATGCCTCGTATTCTCCCCTGATCCACGAACTCCTTTAGAGCAGACAACGTATAGGAGTACTGCTCTAAATGCATATGATTGTCAATCAAACGT
>CAZAFY010000005.1:0-6403 GCA_964484445.1 uncultured Eubacteriales bacterium | reverse complement strand
GGTTCTCTGATGCAACGAATCAAAGTTCCTGCATCAAGATTGCCTTCCAAGTTCGCTTTTGAATCATCTACCACAGCGTTTTCATCGGGAACAATGATTTCCGGACGCATAACACCTGCGCGAATTTGGGTAGCTCCGTTTAGAGAAGCATGTTTGCCTTCTACGGCCTTCAATAGATCAAAAGTCTTATTGGCCATGGTGATCTGTCCAAAACCTTCGGTAACGATCAAAGTTAGGGGGATATCTTCATGACCGGTGATTGCAACACCGATATCATACCCTAAGTATTCCACCAGATCTTTGTCGATAATACCACCGGCAACAATACCGCGAGCACCAACAGTAGCAGCCTTTTTGATTGCAGCTGCAGTCATTAGACTTCCACCAACAATAATGCAACCTTTAAAGGTGTCATTAATCTGAGCAGCATCTAAAATATCTTCAGGGTTTTTGGAAGCCATTTTCAAAATGCCTTCGCGTTCTCCGCCAACGCCAAAGATCCCTTGGATAAAGGCTCCTTTGGTTTGGACAACAACACCTTCACGATCCATAATTTCAGAAATCGTACCATCAACATAAGCATTGATGATGATCGGCATCGCAGGTTCTCGAATGATAACCTGTCCGGTAACTTCAGAGATATGTTCAACCGTTCCGGCAACCGGAGATTTTACTTCATTTTTGAATAAGCCAAAGAAGCTACTGGACATTGCCATCACTTCGTTTTTCTCGATCTTATCGCCCGGTTTCTTTTTCATCAACGGTTCGATATCTTCAGCTTCCACTCCAAGAATGTTTGCTACGTTAATCGATTGAGGGTTTCCTGGGATATAGGCTTTGGCGACTGGGGTATCGGGGCGAACTTTCGCTCCTTTTTGTACCAGTACTTCGCCCAAAATTGGTAAACGACGTCTCTTGGAAATAGTAGAGGCGGCTGTTACCTTTAGGCCTGGGGTATATGCATTAGCCATTGATTGACGCTCCTTTCATTCAAAACGTTCTTATTTCGCAGTCTTCATGTAGCGTTCCAAAACATCCATCGGATAAATATCCAAAGCTTTGAACCACTCTATGAGTTTGGTAATCCGAGTTGTTTTGTCCGTTGGCAAAGTAAACGGACGACGACCACGAGCGTCAATGATGATTCCGCCGGCCACACCGCCGCGAACTTTCTTTGTCACTGAACGGCCTTTTCCGTTACCCATGTCAAATTGATTGGTCGGGTTGACTTCAATTTCGGCATATTCATGTTCACCCAAAGCAATGGCTTCAATAGTACCATAATGTACTTCACGGGTAATGGTTTCGCCGTTCGGCATTTTTGCTTTAATAGTAACGCATTTGTCACCATCTTTTTGTGCATTACCGATTGGAACAACGGAAGTTCCCAAGAAAATCAAGCAGTCTTTCGCAAATACTTCAGCAGCAGCAGCAGGATGCACTTCAGATAATACACCTAGTTGCGGTGTCATGAAAATGGAGTCTACGGTCAATTCGGTGAATCCTTCCAATTGGAAAGAGTCCAGCATCATGAGCGCAGTCTGTTGACGACGAGGTGCATGAGACAAAACACCACCGGATCCAACGATCATACCCAAATTATCGAGCTGAATGATAGAATCACTGGAAGAACTTTGATCAAAGGCTTCGGAAATATCACGGACTTTTTGAACACCCTTTAAACCGGTTGCTAAGGATTTGTGGTGAATGAAGGATAAGCGCAAAGCTTCACGGGAAACGGCTTGCTCAATAACCAATTCTTGCAATGTTTGCGGAATGGTTGTGGGGCGAATCATTTTGTTACGGATACGATTTCGAAGATCAGCTTCGTCAATATCGAAGGGAATCCAACGCATAATGTTATCTACGCCGGCTTCTAACAATACGTTACAAATGGAATAGCTCATCCCTAAGTTCGCAGAAACAGTACGGTTGAAGAATTCATGATCATCACCGAAAACAGAGAAAACGTCAGTGGTAGCGCCACCGATATCTACACCGATGATGTGAATGTTATATTGAAGAGCGGTTGTCTGAATAATCTTACCAACCGCACCCGGAGTTGGCATGATGGGTACTTCGGTCCATTGCATTAATTTGTTGTAACCGGGAGCTTGTGCCATAACGTGTTCCATAAAAAGGTTATGGATTTCTTCACGAGCTGGTCCTAAATTTTCTGCTTCCAAAACCGGACGAAGGTTGTCTACAATTCTCAAATCGACTTTCTTTTCCAGAATATCGCTGATATATTTACGAGCATCCTTGTTACCTGCAAAAATAATGGGAAGTTTAAAACCAATACCCAAACGCGGTTTCGGTTCTGCAGCAGAAATCAATTCGGCTATTTCCACAACGTGAGTAATGGTTCCGCCGTCAATACCACCGGATAACAAAATCATGTCAGGGCGAAGTTGACGAATACGTTCGATTTTTTCATAAGGTTTACGGCCATCATCAATGGAGATGACGTCCATAACAATTGCACCGGCACCGAGAGCTGCGCGTTGAGCAGATTCTGCAGTCATGGTTTTAACCACGCCAGCTACCATCATTTGTAACCCACCACCGGCTGAAGATGTGGAAAGATAAATATCTACACCACTACCGTCGGGTTGTCTGGGAGTTACGACACCATTGGGGCCTAAGAATGTGTTACCGACTAATTCTTCTAATTCGTGTACCGCATTACGTACGCCTGCGGTAACATCCTCGAAGGGGGCCTCTACGGTTGTCGGGGATTCGCCACGGTTGATCAAACGATAAACACCATCAATCTTTTCAATCAAGATTGCTTTGGTAGTTGTTGATCCACAGTCCGTGGCAATAATGGAATTAATTTCGCGAGTAATTGGTTCTCGCTTTACTTCATGAGCCATGAACGTTCCTCCTTCTTACTTAATGGCTGTCTGTTTTGTCATTAATTTACAAGAATGAACACTACAGACGCCGTTAAAATACTGGTCATAATTCTCTATTGGTATGAAAAACCCTTCCTGTAAGCGAAAAGTATCGAATTGTATCAAAATCCAAAGTGTTTCATTGCTTTTTTCGATATTTTACGACTTCAATCCTCACCAGAACTTCCACCAAGGCTTTCTGCCTTCTGCAATCGCTCTTTTCTTAGCTTCTTGCTTCTCGATTTTCTCCCGGGCTACGCGTTCGAATTCCAAACTTTCGATCTTTTGGATCAATAATTCGATGTTCTTTCGGTCTTCCAAAAACAAGGCGATTTCTCTTGTATACTGATCATTGACAAAGATATTGAGAAAAGGGGCTGCTCCCCACATAATCGAACCGCCTATAAAACTCAGAGGGCGACCGGCTTCCAAGAAAACAATGGCAGGGGTACCCATAGCATATTTGTCAATCTTTTCTGCCATGTAATTGATAATAAAATCCCGGCGTTCCGGTTCCAACTCATAGTAATTCGTTTCCGTAATCGGGTTAGGGCTTTCGGGTATTTGATCTTCCGGTTTTTTTGTCATTTTTCTTCTCCTTTCTCTTGTTTGTCAAGCTTTGCAACCACTTCGGCTCGAATTCTTTCCTCATTGGCCAAGATTCTCTCTTTGATGCCTGCCCAAGCTTTAGTATGATACTCACGTATCAAAGATTCGACTTGTTCACGGTTACTATCATAATAGATGGGCATATTGCGTTGTATTCTGGAGCGAATGCTTCCTTTTTCGAAAAATAGCTCACCCATTTCATTTTCAAAGATGAACCCTTCGATCCCGATCCAAGGTTTAAACATTTGGTTCAGGAAATTTTTCCAGTAGACGCCTTCGCTGGTGATCACATAATGACTATTGACTAAATGTGCAGAAGCACTGCCAAACAATAATAAAGGGATCAAAATCAAAAACAAACCTAAATCAGGGAATAAAAACAAAGAAAGAAGAAAAAAGAACACATAGAACGCAACCAGCAGCATCAGTTTTTTTGGACGACTTGACCAAGGTTTTCCATTCCAAGTAAAAAGTATCTCTCCCGGAACTTCAATCCAACCGATTTTGCCTTTTTCGTCTCGTAATGTTTCCAAATCGGATTTTTTTGGAAGATCAGCTGCCTGATTATTCTGAGGCCGCATGTCCCCTTTGCGTTTAGCCATTTTGAAACACCCCTTTATTTACCTTGCTTGATACTCAACCCGATTCGCTTCCGAGTATGGTCAATAGAAATGACTTTGACCTGAACTTGTTGCCCGACTTTCACCGCATGAGATGGGTGAACAATTCGTTGATTAGAAATCTCCGAAACATGCACTAACCCATCTTGATGTACGCCGATATCAACAAAGCAACCAAAATCGACCACATTTCGAACGATCCCTTGCAAGACCATTCCTTCAGACAGATCCTCAAAACGCAGAACATCGGTTGAAAACACCACAGGAGGTAAGTCTTCTCGAGGGTCCCGTCCCGGTTTTGACAGGGCTTCCATCATATCGATGAATGTAGGCATCCCTATATCAAGTTGTTTTGCTAATTCTATATGAGCTTGTTCCTCCATATTTTTCAGTCGATCAACAACCGTGACGACGCCAGAACTGTCGAAAGGAACATGTAATAAAGAAAATAACTTCTCAACAGCAACATAACGTTCCGGATGAATGGCTGTCTGATCTAAAAACAGATCTCCCCCGGAAATCCTGAGAAAGCCTGCTGCTTGCAAAAATGTTTGTTCCCCTAATCCTCCAACGAGGAGTAATTGCTTGCGGTTTCTGAATGACTGATTTTTTTCTCGATACTGTACAATCTTTTTCGCAACGCCTGCTTTGATACCGGAAACATATTTAAGCAATTCTGCCGATGCTGTATTCAGATCAACTCCGACATGGTTTACCACGCTCTCAACTACGGATTCAAGCTTTAACCCGAGTTGCTTTTGATTGACATCATGCTGATACAGACCCACACCAATGCTTTTCGGGTCGATCTTCACCAGTTCTGCCAACGGATCTTGCAATCGCCGTGCAATAGAAATCGCACTTCTTTGCGATACATCCAACGAAGGAAATTCTTCCCCCGCTAATTTCGAAGCCGAATAGACCGAGGCACCTGCTTCGTTAACAATCGTATACACCACAGGTCGCGTTAGCTCTTTTAAAACTTCCGCAACAAAGAGTTCGGTCTCCCGTGAGGCAGTACCATTGCCGATTGCCAAACAATTAACTTGATACTTTTCAATCAGCTTAATTAATGTGATCCGTGAACTCTCCTGATTGTTCTTGCCAATTGTGGGGTATATTACATCTAAATCCAGTAAACGTCCCGTAGCATCGACTACCGCCAACTTACAACCTGTTCGAAAAGCCGGATCAACACCCATGACGATTTGGTTCTTTACAGGTGGTTGAAGCAACAAATCTCTTAAGTTCTCAGCAAAAACACCGATCGCATGCGTTTCAGCAGTCTCGGTTAAGGTAGAGCGAATATCTCTCTCAATGGAAGGAGACATCAGACGATCATATCCATCGGCGACAGCTACTTCCACAAGCATGGCTGTGGCAGAGTTCAGTGGAGCGAAAAATGCTCCTTGTAACCTTCTGATAATAGCATCTCTTGGCGCAACACACTTGACCTTAAGAAACTCTTCTCTTTCACCACGATTAAGCGCTAACACCCTATGGGGTGGGATTTTTGAGATGGGTTCCTCATAATCGTAATATAAAAGATAATCACTACTTTTCTCAGCATCCACAGCACTACTATGCAAACTTCCTTGCATCATCGTATATCTTCGCACCCAAGATCTCAATTCAGCTTCTTCTGAGACCCGTTCTGCAATAATATCTTGAGCTCCTAGGATTGCTACCTCGATTTGGTCGACACCAAGTTCTTCGTTCAAAAACTCTGGTAGCAAGGCAGAAAGTTCATCTTGCGAAAGTTTCCTTTGAAGGAATATTTCCGCTAAAGGTTCTAGTCCTCTTTCCTTAGCAATGCTGGCACGGGTTCGACGTTTTGGACGATATGGTAAATAAAGGTCCTCAACCTCTTGCAGTTTTTCTGCCCGGTTCAGTGCTTCCTCTAAAGCCGGTGTCCATTTCTCCTGTTGTTGAATCGTAGTACGCACTTCTTCTTTACGCTTTTGCAAGTTTCTCAAATATGCTACACGTTCTTCTAATGTGCGCAGTTGATTCTCGTCAAGTCCACCCGTTACTTCTTTACGATATCTGGCAATAAACGGGATCGTATTACCTTCATCCAATAAGAGCAGTGCTGCGGAGAGGGAAGTTTCCGGTGCTTGCATTTCCAAAGAAATCTGTCGAATCATTTCCATAACAAAACCTCTATTGGAAAAGGCTCTTCAGCTTTTGCATCAGACTTTTCTTTTCTTCTTTTTGAATTTCCGCCTGAACCTTTGCTGCTTGTATGACTTTTTGCACAGCTTGACCGCTTTTGAC
>CAZAFY010000004.1:0-20786 GCA_964484445.1 uncultured Eubacteriales bacterium | reverse complement strand
ACGTCATGTTATCATGACAGATTTCAATAGCAGCGGATCTATCAAGCGTTTCCAAGGATTGATGCGAAAAATCGGTGTGGATCAGCTGTTGAGAGATGCCGGAGCGATGCCAGGACATACAGTACAAATCGGAGAGATGGAATTTACATTTGCGGATTATGACGATGAAACGGATTTTGAAGCATAAGGAGATCAAGATGCAATTAACAGGAAAACAAAAGCGCTATTTGCGCGCTCTCATGGTGACACAACCGGCTATGATACAGATCGGCAAAGGTAGTGTTACAGAGAATTTAATACAGCAAACCAACGATGCCCTTAAAGCACGAGAGGTTCTTAAGATCAAAGTTTTGAACAATAATGACGAGGACTTAGACCAGTTAGCTGAAGAATTAGCCAAAGCTTGTGAAGCACAAGTGGTTCAAATCATTGGACATAATTTTGTGCTATATCGGAGAAATGAAGAAAAACCTAAAATTGTTTTACCGGAATAATCCTCTCCAAGGAGGAAACAAAAGATGACAGAGCAAGAAATTAGCAACCTCGAAGCAGCGATTAGCGTTTCGCTTAAACCTTCACGATGGCAACATACGTTGCGCTGCCGGGAAAGTGCTATAAAATTAGCAAAGCATTTCAATTTTAACTGTGAGAAGGTAGCATTAGCGGCTCTCTGCCATGATGCTTTTCGAGATCTTTCTGCTTCCCAGTGGCTAATATTGGCGAAGGCTTGGAAGATCCCGATCAGCGCTGAAGAAGAGAACGCTCCGGTTTTGCTCCATGGACCCTTGGCTGCGAAATATCTTGAGCTACGTTGGGGTTGTTGTGAGACAGATGTTTTATCGGCTATTCACTACCATACCAGCGGTCATCGTGAATTGGATCCCATAGGGAAAATAGTATTTTTGGCCGATGGCATAGAGCCAGGACGGGACTTCCTAAAGAGAAAAATCATCGAAGAAGTTGCTTATAAAAATCTTGACGAAGCATGCCTGCTAATGCTGGATTCGAACATTTCATACTTGGAAAAGCATGGGTTAGTTTGTCATCCTGAAAGCTATGAATGGCTTACAGAATTAAAAAAGCAAAGAAAGAACGGCGTTTGATATTGAACGATAACGTAAGTGTTGATACCCAACAAGAGATAAAGAAGGCGGGAATAAACCCCAAATGGAAGAGATGGGGATTTCGTGGCCTTCTGGTATTTCTGGTTCTAATAGTATTTTCTCTAATCATTACAGAGATTTATTTGTGGCAGATTCAACCGGCAAACCTTCAGCTCCCTCCCATGAAGGAAGGGGAGACGCTCAATATCTTATTGATCGGCACTGATGCAGGGTTATTGGACGGTGGGGGAACCATGCCTCCTAGAAGTGATGTACTGATGCTCTTCAGCTTTGATCTAGAAACAAGAGAAACAGCCGTTGTTTCGATCCCACGGGATACTTTGGTATATCTAGATGGCATAGGCTATAATCGGATCAATGCGGCACATGTTTTTGGTGGGACTGCTTTAACTTTAAGCGCTGTAGAGGAACTGCTACATACGACCATTCATTATTATGCAAAGATCAATTTTCAGGGATTTAAAATTCTCATAGATTCCCTAGGTGGAGTACCGATCGATGTTGATAAGGACATGTTTTATGAAGATCCCTATGACATCCCCCCCTTAAGTATTGATTTGAAGGCAGGACCTCAAGTTCTTGACGGGGATAAGGCTGAACAATATGTACGATATCGAGATGAAGAAGGCGATATTGGAAGAGTAGAGCGGCAGCAGAAATTTATGGCTGCGCTCATCCAACAACTATTAAAACCAACTGTTTGGTTACGAGCTCCATGGGCTGTTGTTCAGTTGCAGCCATTTCTAGAAACAAACATGCATTTGCAACATGGAGTGAAATTTGTGACCAATTATTTTTTTGATAAAGAGACGTATCATACAACTCTTCCGGGAGTTGGTCAGTATATCGATGGAGCAAGTTATTGGCTTTCAAATGGATTATCGCTGCAACAAGTTTGGCAGCAGTTAAAATAAGGAGGTAAGGAATGTATTCCAGTAAAGAATTAGTCTTACAAATTGTGAAATGGGCCGATGAGAAAAAAGCGAAAGAACCGGTCGTAATTGAAGTGGGTGTGCACAGCACAATAGCAGATTATTTTGTAATCGTCCACGCAGGAAATCGCATTCAAGTGGTTGCCATTGCTGAACATATCGCAGACCAAGCTGAAGCAATGTATCACATTCACGTTCCTCATAAAGAAGGAATTACGGAAGGTAGCTGGGTTTTACTCGATATGGGCAGTGTTGTCGTTCATGTCTTTGATGAAGACACAAGAGGATTTTACGATTTAGAACGTCTTTGGAACGAATCTCCTCGTATGGAGTTACCCCAATAGAAAAAGATGACAATCTTTACGATTGTCATCTTTTTTAAGCGGTTTTTCTGATAATAGCTCGACTCACTGCTAACAATACGATCCCACCACCAATCAGTGTAGAGGTGGTTGGAGACTCGTTCAGCAAAATAAAAGCTAGTAGTGAGGCAAAAATCGGTTCACAAAGAGTAGCTAAAGAAATCGTAGTTGCACCATAATAGCGAAGTAACCAATTATAAACAGTGTGTCCCAGGAGAGAACAGAAGACAGTCATTGCCAGAATGAGCAATAAATCTTTAGCATCTACAGAAAAGAAAGAAGTTTTGCTCAATAGCATCATAGAGCCAAGAAAAAAAGTAGCAGCACCATTGACATGAAGGATGTAAACCCAAAAAGGAGTGTCTTCTTGAACTTTGACCCCCATCAGTAAATAACCTGCCATACAAGCCCCGCCAAAGAGAGCTAATAAATTTCCTGTCACATGATTTGGCTCTTTCCAGCCACCCACAGTGATGAGAAATGTACCGATGAAAGCCAATGCGAGGATTATAAAGAATTCAAAAGTTGGCTTTTTCTTGTGAAACCAAATTTCATACGCTGTAACCAGGATTGGACTGCAGGAAACCAAAACCGTTGAGGCGGCTACCGATGTCAATGAGAGAGAAGCAATCCAAGAAGCAAAATGGAAAGCTAAGAAAAATCCGGACATCCAAGAGAGCATCATTTTTTTTCGGTTGAAACTTCTTAAGTCTCCCCAATAGTGCAACAAGACATAGGGGAGAACTAATCCAACCGTAAATAACATACGAAAAAATGCGATTGCCAGGGCTGGAGCCGAGGTCCAGCGGATGAAAATGGAGGAAAAGGCTGTGAAAAAGACAGCAGGTAGTATCAAAAAGCGACTGGGTTTCATTTCGCTGTTTTACGAACTACACCGGTTTGTCTTGCGGCTTCTGCAACAGCCTTAGCAATTGCACCGCAGATCCTTGGATCAAACGGTCCGACGATAATGTAATCATCTCTTAAATCCTTTTGATCGATCAGGTTGGCCAGTGCATGTGCAGCAGCTAACTTCATTTCCTCATTGATCTGCGTTGCATTGGAATCAAGAGCACCACGGAAAATTCCGGGAAAACATAAGGAGTTATTCACTTGATTTGGATAATCCGAACGTCCGGTTCCTACGACGCGAGCTCCGCCTGCCTTTGCTTCCTCTGGATAAATTTCAGGAACTGGGTTCGCCATGGCAAAAACAATGGCATCTTTGTTCATGCCGGAAATCATCTGACGATCAGCAATGAGACCGGCTGAAACCCCGATAAATACATCTGCCCCTTGTAAAGCTTCTGTTAACCCTCCCGTTTTACCCTCGAGATTGGTGACATGCGCCATTATTTCTTGAGAAGGGTTGTTTTTTTCGTGACCGGGAACTAAAATGCCATAACGGTCAACCATGAGAAGATTTTTGGCACCAGCTTTCATAATCAACTTGCTGACTGCCGTACCAGCAGCACCGGCTCCATTAACAACAACGGTGCATTCGGAAATTGATTTCCCGACAAATCGTAAGGCGTTTAGAATTGCCGAAAGAACGACAACTGCAGTGCCGTGTTGATCGTCATGAAAGACAGGAATGTCTAATTCTTCCTTTAAACGACGTTCAATTTCAAAGCAACGCGGAGAAGAGATATCTTCCAAGTTAATCCCTCCAAAAGAGGGTGCTATGATCTTAACGGTCTGGATGATTTTTTCCACATCTTGGGTATTCAACAAAATGGGGAATGCGTCAATATTTGCAAATCGTTTAAATAAAACACATTTGCCTTCCATCACCGGTAAGCCCGCTTCTGGACCAATATCTCCTAATCCTAAAACAGCAGTTCCGTCAGTCACGACTGCGACGAGATTTCCCCGGTTGGTATATTCATAAACCAGTTCTTTGTCCAAAGCGATCTCTTTGCAAGGTTCTGCAACTCCGGGTGTATAAGCCAAACTCAACTGGGCAATGTTTTCAACGGGGACTTTGCTCTTGACTTCGAGTTTTCCTTTGTGTAGTCGGTGTAGTTCTAAAGCGTCATCTCGTAAACTCATGAAGCATCCTTCTTTCTTTTGGATATCATCGAAAATTTCGACAAATCCTTCGCTTCCTCCTTCTTCAAGAAGGAATCCCAAGTGGTAAAGGAGAATAACATTGTCATGCGATTTCGCAGAGTAATAACAGGAGGTGATATTCGTGGCTTATAAAATTAGCAATGCTTGTATCGCTTGTGGTATGTGCAAACCTGAATGCCCCGTTGATGCAATTACCGAAGGAAATCCCTATGTAATTGATGCAGAAAAATGTATTGATTGTGGCGCTTGTAACAGTGTGTGCCCTGTCGATGCTCCTCAACCAGAATAGTTTTTTAGAAAAATTACACCTTCCAAATGGAGGGTGTTTTTTTATTTTCTCTAATTCTCCCAGAAAGATTTGTTAGCCTTGGTTGACAAAAGTAAAATACTCCTGTAGAATGTAAGCAAAGGTTAACAAATTCGAGGGGGTACTAGTATGACATTAGCTGAAATTGAAATCGGGCAACAGGTGCTAATACAGCAAGTTCGGGGTCAAGGGGCTTTGCGGAGAAGGCTTTTAGAAATGGGATTAACCCCTAATACGAGTGTTTGCGTTCGGAAAGTTGCTCCCATGGGGGATCCTATTGAGTTGCGTATTCGCGGTTATAGTTTAACACTACGCAAAGAAGATGCTGACTTAATTGATGTTTGCGAAGCTTGTGAGAATTCAAAAATGCAACGCGGACACGGCTGGCGTCATCAACATCGCCATGGGGGAAAATTTGGTGAATAAATTAAAGACGATAGCACTGATTGGTAATCAAAATTGTGGTAAAACCACTCTTTTTAATCAACTCACCGGGAGCAATCAACATGTCGGGAATTTTCCGGGTGTAACCGTTGAGCAAAAGAAAGGATCTATACTAAAGCATAGTGATTTGGAGGTTGTTGACTTACCCGGGATTTACTCTTTATCACCTTACACCTTAGAAGAGATCGTAACGCGAGATTTTTTGATTCAAGAAAAACCCGATCTGGTAATCAATATTATTGATGCCACAAATTTGGAACGGAATCTTTACTTAACTTTACAACTTCTTGATCTGCAATTTCCCATGGTCATTGCTTTGAATATGATGGATGAAGTACGGGGTAGCGGCCATTTTATCGATGTTGAGCAGTTTAGTTCGAAGTTGAATGTTCCCATATATCCAATATCGGCTCTTAAGAACGAAGGAATCGATGAGATGTTGAAAGGGATCGAAGGAATTTTAGAAAAGGGTGGAGAAATTCCTTGGCTTGATTATTGTACCGGAGAAATCCATAAAGCAGTACATGCTATTCGCCACTTGATCGAACCCAAAGCGGAAAAAAAGGGTATTCCTGTTCGCTTTGCCTCTTCAAAATTAGTAGAGGGAGATCCGTTAATGGAGCAAGCGTTGGAACTTGATGAAACCGAACGTGATCTACTCGAGCGAATTATCAAGGTCGCAGAGACAAATTTAAACATGGATCGAGAAGCGGCTATGGTAGAAATGCGTTATCAATTCATCGATAATCTAAGCCTGCAGATTCAAAAGAAGCTTGGTGAGAGTAAAGAGCAGATTCGATCTCAGAAGATCGATCGGCTTTTGACACACCGCCATTTGGGGATACCAGTCTTTTTTTTGTTTATGTTGGGTGTTTTTTGGTTTACCTTCGGCCCAGTTGGCAGTTTTTTCAGTGATGCCTTTGTTAGTGTGATCGAAACAGGTACTACATGGGTAGATTTTCAATTAAACATTCTCGGTGTGAATACGATTTTGCATTCGCTGATCATCGATGGCATCTTTGCAGGTGTTGGAAGTGTTCTTGGCTTTTTACCGATTATCATAATTCTCTTCTTTTTGCTTTCCCTTCTGGAAGATACAGGGTATATGGCTCGAGTGGCTTTTATGATGGATCAAATGATGCGGAGAATCGGTTTATCCGGCCGTTCGGTCGTCCCTATGCTTATGGGGTTTGGATGCTCTGTACCGGCGATTATGGCCACTAGAACCCTACCCGGCGAACGAGATCGAAAGATGACGATTTTGCTAACACCCTTTTTGTCCTGCAGCGCTAAGGTACCGATTTATGCTGTTTTTACAGCTGCCTTTTTTACCTCGCACCGAACTTTAGTGATGTTTAGTCTCTACTTGGGTGGTGTTGCAATGGCCGTCCTGTCAGGATGGATCTTAAAATCAACAGTTATGAAAGGGAACCCGGTGCCTTTCGTTTTAGAACTTCCCTCCTACCGACTGCCCAATGCTAAAAGCGTAGGCCTGAACTTATATGAGAAAGCCAAAGACTTTTTAACCCGGGCTTTCACCGTCATTTTCATCGGGACTATTGTAATCTGGTTTCTACAAAGTTTTGATTTTCGGTTTAATTGGGTTACCAATAGCGAATTCAGTTTAATGGCAGAAATCGGTAAAAAAATCGCACCTTTATTTGCTCCTTTGGGGTTTGCCGATTGGCGAGCAGCAACGGCTCTTTTAGCAGGAATTACAGCAAAAGAAGCGGTGGTCAGCACTTTGTCGATCTTAACTAATGTTGGTGAAACCAGTCAAGTAGCAAGCATATTGCCGAGTCTATTTACTCCCTTATCGGCGTATTCTTTTCTCGTGTTTACCTTGCTCTACATGCCTTGTGTAGCCGCGTTTGCAGCTACACGCAGAGAATGGGGGAGCTGGAGAGGCTCACTTGCGGTCGTTTCTTATCAAACAGGTGTGGCGTGGATCATGGCTTTTCTTGTGTTTCAAATAGGATCTTTCTTTGCTTAAAAAGATGTTATGAATGGAAAGTAGGAAATTAAATGCAGTGGATTGATATCCTCATATTACTACTATTGGGTGGAGCAGTTCTTAAGGCTTTTATGTATTACAAAGATCCTAAGCGCAGTGGCGGTTGCCATGGGAGTTGCAGCAGCTGTTCCCAGCAGTGCAATTATAGAGTCAACAAAACTTCAATCAATATTCGACAGAAAAACAATTGAGAAGCACTTGCTCATTTCGCTAACATGTGGTAGAATAACATCCACATGCGGGTGTGGCGGAACTGGCAGACGCACCAGACTTAGGATCTGGCAGAGCAATCTATGCAGGTTCAACTCCTGTCACCCGCACCATATAAGAACACTGAATCGATACAATGTATCGATTCTTTTTTTGTGTTCTATTAGATTATGATGATGCTTTTACAGCGTTTCCGTAATCTCAGTGCCATTCTTGAAGGTAAAAACGACTCTGCCATCTGTATGGACGGTTACATAGTCTACCAGCACATCCCAAGTAGCATCCTTAAAAACCATCGGAAGTTCGTACAGTTCGCCCAATTCGAACAGAAAACCACTCAGAATGTCACCTTTCAGTTCCTGCATTTGACGCTGCTCCCGCAGGGTATCCAACCGCTTTTTTGCTTGGTCATACCGCTCAATATAAAGGTTGTATCTGTTCCTGTAATCATCTTGATCAAGCGTAGATGTAGCGTTTGCTTCGACAAGCTTTTGTACCAGACCGGAGAGCACATCCAACTCGCTATTGACTTCACCGATTTCATTGTCAATACCCCTAAAATCGATAAATGCCAAGCGTAACGCTCTGCCATCCTCAATAAGCTCCTCTCGGTTAATCATCAGCTCACTTACCGCATTCAGAAACAGCACCTTGATGTCATCCTCATACAAATGAGGGGTTCGACATTTTTCCTCGCCTCTGAACTTGGCATTGCACTGCCAAATCGTTCGTCGATATTTGCTGGTGGAGTTCCAGACCTTTGAACCGTAATACTCACCGCAATCACCACAGATTATTCTTGCTGAAAACGGACTAAGGCTGTTATAATGCCGCTTCGCCATTTTTCTCTTTGCCATTTCGTCTTGTACTCTATTCCATTCCTCCGGCTGTATAATTGCTGGATGACTATTTTTCACATAGAATTGAGGAACTTCCCCCTCGTTGTTTTTTAACTTCTTGGTCAAGAAATCTACGGTAAATTTCTTTTGCAGTACAGCCTCTCCCTTGTATTTCTCATTGGTGAGAATACTTTCAACCGTGGTTGACTGCCATTTTTTCTTGCCGCCTGGTGTGGGAACGTCTTGCTTTGTCAGAGTGGCAGCAATTGCGTTTCCTGTCTTACCCTGCATGAACAAGCGGTAAATAGTTCGCACCGTTTCTGCTTCCTCAGGCACAATCTCTGGCAGCCCGTTCGCTCCTTTTCTGTATCCAAGGAACTGCCCATAGGGGAGACTGACCTTACCATCAGCAAAACGCTTCCGTTGGCCCCAAGTCACATTTTCAGAAATAGAACGACTTTCTTCTTGTGCGAGACTCGACATGATTGTGATGAGTAGCTCACCCTTGCTGTCGAGTGTGGCAATCCCTTCTTTTTCAAAATATACTTCAATGCCTTTTTCTTTGAGCTTTCGGACCGTTGTCAAACTGTCCACGGTGTTTCGGGCGAAACGACTGACGGATTTCGTAACGATAAGATCAATCTTTCCATCCAAGGCATCTTGAATCATTTCATTGAAGCCACTCCTGTGCTTTGTATTTAGAGCTGAAATGCCTTCATCAGTATAGACTCTAATAAACTCCCACTCAGGCTTCGACTGGATATACTGGGTGTAATAGTCCACTTGCGCTTCATAACTGGTCTGCTGTTCTTGACTGTCGGTGGAAACTCTGGCATAGCCAGCAACCCTCTTTCGTGCCGTAGCATTGTTTAGAAGTCCTGTGTGCATCATCCGAGTCGCTGGGATAACTGTTACATTTTTGGCTGTCTGCATCTGAGTTCATCCCTTTCTTGCTTATTCTTGCGTGCAGCATCCCGCATCTCTGCGGTCCAACTCTCCGCCCTGGAACGGGTAGACCACCGTTTAACGATTTCTGTGCCGTCTTTGAAGCAGAACACCAACGTGTTACCCTCAGCCGCCCTTACAGCCGTTATTTTGTTGTGAAAGGCATTTGAATCAAAGGTATTGGTTCCTAAGACTTCGGCGGCGACGGTCATGAGCGTATTCTCCGGGATCTGCTTGGAAGTGCAGGCGGCTTTACCGAGCGTATTGTAAGTAGAGCATATCCACACGGAACCGGTAGGGGTAACCTTTCTGCGATAATGCTTCCCGCAATGGTTACAGGTCAACAATCCTGTAAACGGATAAACCTTTGTACCACTTCCAGGGTGCGTGTGTTTCTCCGCTCGTCTTGCAATTTCAGACTGCACCTTTTCAAAGGTATCTAGTGGGATAATCGCCTCATGCGTATGGAGGGCGTGATACTTCGGTAGCTCGCCGTTGTTTTCAAGCTTCCACTTGGACAGATAATCTCGCCGAAAAGTCTTTTGTAATAGCAAGTTGCCTGTATAAGAGTAATTTCGCAATACCTTCATCACACTGCTTTTACACCATAAGTTGCCGTTACGGGTGTTGAGATGATTGGCATTTAATGTTTTCACAATTGCCATAACCCCCCAACCCGATGTGTAGCAGGAATAGATCTGGCGGACAATTTCTGCCTCCTCCGGCACGATGATGTATTGCCCTTTTTCATAGAGGTAACCGAGCACGGTTCCGTTCCAGGGTATTCCTTCATTGAAGTTCTTCCGAACGCGCCATTTCTGGTTTTCACTTGCAGAGCGACTCTCTTCCTGTGCGTAGGATGCCAAAATGGAGAGCATCAGCTCTCCATCGGCGCTCATTGTATGAATATTCTGCTCCTCAAAGTAGACATCTATGCCGAGACTCTTCAGCTTCCGCACCGTTTCCAGTAGGGTCACCGTGTTTCTGGCAAAGCGTGAAATCGACTTGGTGATGACCAAATCGATTTTCCCAGCATGGCAGTCGGCAAGTAACCGCTGAAAACCTTCACGCGAATCTTTAGTTCCGGTCTTTGCTTCATCGGCGTAAACGCCAACATAAGCCCAACCATGGTTCTTCTGAATGAACTCGCTGTAATAACTGACCTGTGCCGACAGCGAATGCAGCATGGCATCCTTGCCGGAGGAGACTCGTGCATACCCTGCGACACGTTTCAACTGCTCTGACAGTGGCTTATAGAATGAGGTTTGTGTGATGATGCGTTCCATGTTTTTTCCCTCCTTTGTATCAATCTTTACTACTCTATATATGGCTCTAAAAGAGAGATATATCAAGCGGTTTCTGCAAATATACTATTCGAAGATAAGCCGTATTTGCGATTGATAAGGTCGTAAGCCATGCGCTTGTCTGCCTGGCTGAAGTCACCACTCTCTACAAGCCCATCGATGAGGGCAAGGATGATATGATACCGCATCCTAGTTTCAATAGCTTGTCTATCCGGGATGTTTTCCACGGCTACGCTGATAGCAGTCTCTTGAGCAGTATTTACGATCTTTGTTTCCATAGCTTTCAAACTCCTTTCACTGCAATCAAACCCGTCGCATAGTCAATAGGCGCTCCATAACATCATCCTGAGGAGTGCTACCGCTGTAGTCCATCGAACTATTGTCACGAACAACGGCAAAGATTTGATTCCATAAAGCATTGGCGTGCTTGGAATACTCTCGAGCCATGGTTACATAGGGTGAAGCGATTGCCGAACCAGTGGTTGGATGCTTGGCAAGAAAACCAAACTGTGATATTGCTTCCTCACATTGAATCCAGCGAGAGGCAGTCATGGCATACTGTTCTAAACTTTGCTGTGTTACCAAATGGGCACAGCTGTATTTATTCAGCCATTCCCAAGTCGCCCGATAGATCTCCGTTGCCACAAGTTCTAAGCCACTTTTCTGATTAGATCCCAGAAACTCATGTGGTGGTGGCATTTCTGTTCCGTTTAATCCCGCAGGCTGCGGAAGCTGAACGGTAGTGAGCCGCGATTTTTGAACGTTGCCTTCCAGTAATTTGTCTGCCAGCGGCTTCTTCGGTCTGCCGCCTGTGCGCGGCTGTGGACCTCGTTTTCCCATAAAATATTCCTTCTTTCTTTTTGAGGGGTTAATACCCCAATAACTTATGCATTTTTTAGCGTGAAGGGGCCACCCGCTGTCCATTCTGAAAAGCGGTAGAGGTAAAAATCCCCCCACCCCTAAGGACAGAACGGACAGAAAGGACAAAACGAGTTACCAGCTTCTTAATTGAAATGCTTTTGATTTCTTGCTGATACGATAACGCCAGTTCAGCTCGTTCGGATCTATCGGTGCGTAACCCGATAACAGCATGGCATCTTTGAACTCATTATTGGTGAGATAAATCTGAACATCTCTTTCAAGTAGATGTTTTATTCCATAGCTCGTGTGGCCATGGAGGGGTGTCTTCCGTGGTGAAATGTTTTCGGCAATCCAGTTCATGACGGTATCGATGTCCTCTTGTGGGTGGCTAGTAATCAGACCATTGTCAATATAGCCGTTCTCGTTTGAATAAGGTCTTCCATTAATCATCATCGTAATTTTCCTCCTGCTTCTTGTGTTAATCGATACAGTTCATTGACTCTATCGACGATTTCACATTGTGGTACATCAAAGAGTGTTTCTACAATTCTCTGGGTACCTGCCCAGAGATATATAGTAGACCGCTTCTTTTTGCTGGTAGTGTTAATACCGCTGACCTCAACATTGTATCCGTTGCCGAAGTCACGATAGATAACCTGTTCCATGTCAATCACTTGAATGTAATAGTGCGGACCCAGTGTCTCGCAAAGTTGCTTCATGTGCGTTGTTGGTTTGGTAAAATAACCGCTCATGCTTATTCATCCTCCTCAAAGATTCTTCTTTTTATAATGTACGTTATGTGGGACAATAGGGACTAAAGGGACAAAACGATGGGATTAACCAGATAACTCTGTACCGCAGGTCTTCCAATGCCCGTGTATCCGTTGATGGGCTTTGTTGCGATGTAGCCATACTCACTGAGCCGGTCGAGCACGGGTTGCACTTCTTCGGCTGTGCGGAAGCCACGACAGAGTCGCATGATGTTGCGTCTCGTAATCTCTGCAAGGCCACTCTTCTTGATTGCGGATAAAACATATTTGCACTGTTTAGTCACCGGGTCTGCTCCCATAAGTGAGAACGCTGCTTTGGAATGCTCTGTATAATACCTTCCAATGGCAATGGCCTGGTTCATGGTTTCCTCATCAACTTTTAGGGGTTCAGGTCCATCTAGGAAATCATTACCTCCCGTACCCTTTGCTCGGCAGAGAATACCGGAGATCCGCAGCACCGCACCTACAAGCTTACCTGCCCAGTCTGAGATGTCAGAAAGCTCATCCCGCAACTTTGGTTCTAGTTCATTGGCATATGCCTCTAGTAGAGCATCTGCTTCGTGGGTTAACCGGATCTCTCCCGGATTTTCAGTGTTGGGATTGGAATCCTCATCCAGTAGGTTGTAGAGGAGTGAAGCATACGCTCGGCTTACTTCCTGTGGAATGGACTCGGTGCGATATTTGCGGCTTCCTACATACGAGGTGGGCATGCAGTAGAGGAATCTTGCCGTAAGGCCACGCCCACGGAAGGTGCCGTTTTGCATCATACCGGAGAGCACATTTGGCTGAACCGCAAGAAGAACGGACAGTGCCGGATTCATAATACTTTCGCTGTTTCTGCCAATGCGGTCGACGCGAATGCTGTCGCCTGAGTGCCCTTTGAGCAGCACATCGATGTTGACGGTTTTTGTGTACAACCCGGATAGCATATCAAAGATACCACCCTCTGCAGACACGATCGCCGCTTTGCCATCTCCGTCGGCGAGCACCGAGGTGAGCTTTTCTGTGGTGATATCATCTACATAGAGCCGTAACGGTGTTTTTTCTTTAAACAGTGCGATTTCCTCTGCGATAGCGTCGAGATCGGACTGCTCAGCCTTACCTTTAGCCATTTGTTCTTCCAGGGATTTCTGCCGCCGTTCCAAGATGCGTTTTCGCATTCGGCTGGATTCAAGTGCCGCAGCGTTTTGGCGATTATACTCGGCTTCAAATTCATTTAACGGTTTTGTCGTGAAGCTGATGACTGCAGATTTGCGTTCGGATGGTTCGGCAATGATGACAACATAGAGGTTCAGTGGTTCTACCCAATCTGGTTTCCCCCGAATTCGGTATTTGCCTTGTGTACAGATAGACAGCACTCCGAGAGCAGCCGAGGCAGACATATCGACAGGTGTTTGCGTGCTTTCGGCTACCGCCAGTACGTAATCTCTAACCGGTTTCGGCAATGCATCCACAGGGAAAGAGGGTAGCGTAAATTCGTCAATCGGTATCGGGTTTTCCCACTTGATTTCAACCGGGGCGATACTGGCGTAGCTTCCTTTTGCCATGTAAGTCCCCGTTGATTTCACCTTTTTGAGAAATTTCTGTGCACTCCTCCAAATGCTCTGCAGCTCACTGTCCTCTAGCGGTTCCTCACATTCTTCAGCTTTTTTTAGAAAAAGCAGGTGGGCTTCTTCGGTATCGTCATACTTAACGATCAGCCGACCAGCATAACGTGAAAGAGTGGTATTCCTTCTTCCCTCGGGAATGGTGTTGTCCATTTCTGCGAAAGCTTTTGTGTCTTCAAACTCTTGCAGAAATTCGGTCAGCGTCATGGTCCCTGCATGGTATTCCACTTGAGGATTCTCTGTGCCGAAGAAGAACCGCGCAGTATCTAAAGCTTGAGAGTCGAAGAAAGGGAAGACATTTTGTAATCGTTGTTTCCAACTGGCATATTGAATTGCGCTGTTCATCTCTTCAACTAAAAAGATAATATGAAATCTGGGCCTAGGTGATTCACTGCCTTTTTGCTTCATGTGATGACGGCTAAAGTGAATGTAATACTCGACTCCCGAGAAGAACGCCGCAATATCTTTCGGGTAAATCCAATCTTCAGGATGGTCTGAATGACTATTGTCAATATCTCCTGGCAAGCTCTTTGCACGAAGGAAGTTTTCTATGCTACGATAGTTATGCTTGAATTCGGCAAACACATGATCGTGCTTGACCAGTCCCCGGAATGCCTCAACGCCATCCACTAGAATTTCATTCGGATACAGGCAGTTACTTGCATTTCCCCTACAATCGGCACGGTAGGCTAAGAACTCGGTGTTCATTACGTAGAACCACTTCCTTTATCGTCAGGAGTGGACAAGGCACTTTCCAGAAGCCATTTCCGAAAAGCCTCTATTGGAATCAGAATTCGCGTCCCAATACGGAATGCAGGAAAGCCAGGTGTTTTGGTAAGCTCATAGGCCATTGGCAGACTAATTCCCATCTGTATGGAAAGCTCCTGAACGCTCATTGTAGATTTTTCCATTAAGTATTTCTCCTTCCATTTGAATTTGTGTTTGCATCCGCTTTCACTACCGTTCCAAAGCAGCCTCTTGTCTGAGGTCTGCTCGTTTTCATCCGATACGGTTCGCTCCGGTGATAAACCATCGTGGCAACCTCGTGTCAGCGTATCGCTCGTGGGTGGACTATGCGGGTGTCAAGGAACGGTCAAATACAATTTGGTGCAATTGCCTCTTGTATTTATACAAATGATACTATATAATGTCACATATAGCAAAAACCTAAATGTGATTCTAAATGTGACGGAGGTGCAACGATGCCATACAATGGAATGGGTAATTATATTGAATCGAAAGCTGACAATACATCCGATGTAATCGGTTTTGGTGATGTAGGCGGAATCGGACAGCTGATTTATCATACATTCCGATTCATGGATTATGAATATGAGATAGCTGCAGGCGAGACGATGTGCCTAAAGCCGATTGTCTATAAAGGGATGGAACCGGATCTTGACAAGGCAAACGGCTTAACAGGGAAGGAGTTATTCCGAGAATTATACAATTTAGGCAAAAAAATAAACGACTTCTCCGAAGAAAATCCGTTTGATGAATTGATTATAGAATTCTGTAAAGAAGTTGCTCACCCGTATGACATCGACTCTTTATATTCGATGGTGGCAAATCAGGAAATGACAGCTGCCGATGATGGTTTTATGATAGAAAGAGAAGGCATGTTCGGTGTTACTGACTTCATGCATGATTTAAAGAACTTATATACTGCCGCACAATTCTATTTTGCATTAAAAGCGGAATGTGCAGGCTACAGCGAGTATGCATTCAATTTAACAATGGAAGGAAAGTTCTTTGATGGGTTACCTTTCTTCGAGAAATACAAGCAAAATATAGGAGTTGAAGAACTAGAAATTGACACGAAAGCAAATTTCAAAGACGATCTTCTAAAAGAAATGAGAGCGGAGTGTAAGAAGGTGGCGAAGCAAACAACGGAAGAAACAACATCTTTCGCCCGGCAGCCCTTTGATTATTTCGATAAGCTACGTGGTCAACTTATGGACATTATCCCCGATTTCCGTATGAGACTGAAAGTGAATCCAAGAAACAATGCTGTGATTTTTGCTGCAGATGTTCACTCCGTTTTTGATATAGCTTGGTATACACTCGCTCGTATGATCGTTGACTTCGGCCCACCGGAGGATGCTGAGCAGAGCAAAAAAGAGTATGAAGGCACTCTTACAACTTGTCCAATCTGTGGAAAAGCGTTTATTCGTAAGAATAATAGGCATACCTACTGTGACAATGTTGAGTGCAAAAGGGCTTACGCTGCTCAAAGGGCAAAGAAATCGCGTGACAAATTGAAATTAGAGGTTACTATAGCGAAAAGCAGAAAAATATAGACCGCCAAAGGTGGTCTTTAAAGAAAACAATAAATACCTCTGAAACAACACGATTCCTTAGTTTAGAGAATGCCAAAAGGAAAAGGTTTTTACCGTGTGAATTTTTTACCGTTGTAATAAATTCTACAGATACACGTCCTTCTTGAACTTAAGTTGTTAAGTGTCGGAGCTACCATAAATAGTCTGCTGTGGGTCGGCACTGGGTCGGCTTTTTCATTAAGCGTTATAGTTGCTTGCCCAGAGAGAGGAACTTTTCTGTTTTATGGTCAATAGAGAAGACAGGGCAGGAATCGTCAAAGGGCGTGCAGAAGTTTACTTTTGATGTACTAAAGGAAAGATAATTCGGAATTTATAGACGCAAATTACCCTTTATCCACATCGCTACCTAATTTACTAAACATTTCTGATGCCTGAATAGTTCACTAAAGACAGCTATCGATTTTCTGAGCAGCCGTTTCTATTATTAAACCCAAAGGGGTCAATAATATTATCTTGCTTGGGTGCACATCACAGATTTATTCCTGAGCATATTTATGATAGATTTTTCCGGAGACTTATTCGAAGGAGGTGGAACCAACGATGAAAAAGCAAGTGAATTCTAAGCAGCGCGTTGCTGACCATGGTGAGGTCTTTACCGCCGAGCGTGAGGTCAAAGCAATGTGCGACCTTGTTAAACAGGAGACGGAACGCATTGATTCCCGATTTTTGGAACCGGCCTGTGGAGATGGTAATTTTTTATCAGAGGTACTTTCACGAAAACTCGCTATCGTTAAGAGTAAATATAAAAAGAGCCCCTGTGATTTTGAAAAATATGCGATTTTGGCACTTTCGAGTATATACGGCGTGGATATCTTGCTTGATAACGCAATTGCTTGTCGGGAGCGACTCTTCGCCATATGGGACAAGGAATACAAAAACTTTAGTAAAAAAGAGTGTAACGACGACACACGAGCCGCAGCTAAGTTTATTCTCTCTCGTAATATCGTATGTGGCAACGCTTTGAGTCTTCACTGTGTGGACGAGAACGGTATCGATACCACTGAACCTATCGTGTTTTCCGAATGGGCGTTCATCACTGGCTCTCAGATGCAACGCAAGGACTACACATTTGACGAACTGCTTAACGGTGATCTTTAACTATTCTACATGTGGCTAAAGAATGTAATTTATAAATCAGTCCATGAGTGACTCAAAGAAATATTGTTAACCCACTTTGAAAGCATCATTTTCATAACGGGATTGATGATTGCTATGATGTAAATATTTTTGAAAATTGATGTTGTATTAAAAGAGCTAGAGTCTCGTTCTCCTCTCGTTCGTGGTTTAGTGTAAATAGCGGAGCCACTGAAGACTTGGTTTCTTTTCCAGCCATAAAACCAAAGCAGCAAATCCAACGGAACAACCATAAACATAGACGAATTTTAATAAACTGTTACTAAAAACCCCTGTTATATTCATTAATTTTACGACAGTCGGTATCATAATCACAAAGATCCCATGACTGCAATAGATAAGGATACTCGCTTCACGAAACCATTGATAAATCGGACGAGGTTTTAAAGAAACTTCTTTTAACCATAGCAAGAGAAAAATCGCAACCGGAATCGAAAAAAAGTAAAAATTATAATCCCTTTGAATCTGAAAATGGCGTAATATTTGGGATTCGATCAGCATTCCAGAAAAAGCGAGCCAAAAAATGTTTCTGGAGATCGTTGACCGTACTTTCATCGGGTTCCAAGCCAGCCATGCTCCGATTGCTAAAAATAAAGTCGCGAAAAAAGGTCCATTCCGTGTCGTATAAAACATTGAGATATATTGATTCATCCATACGCGAGCCACTGGAACATAGGCAGTTATCCCATAATAGGCATCCCCGAGGGAACCGAGAAAAAACAAGATTACACCAGGGATGACAACCCATATCGGTCGAAACCGTTTTAGTAGGAGATATACGAAAACCATGCCAAACATTAGAGCCGGAAAATACCAGAGATGGTACTGATTAAACGGTTGTACTATGTGATAAAGAAAATCTTTTACACCGACAAAATCCAAAGATCCCTCTTGCCAAATCGTAAACGACGCTCGTCCGGTACTGGTGATAAGGAATGGATACGCTGCTGTCAAAAAAAAACTTCTGGTCAATTGAAAAACCCCGGCTTTAACACCGTTGATGAGATAGCCTAAGGCTAATAATCCATTGATAAGAAGGGTCCAGAAGAAATACATGATACCAATTCTTTCCACATAACGCCAGAGGCTTCTGACACTCGGGGCTCCCTTTAAAATGTCCGGTTGCATTTTACTAAAAAACAAGAACGAAGAAGTCAAAAAGAAAAACGGAACGACTATACGAGCGATACCTTGGATCAACAAGACGTCTCCTGTTGCCGTAAAGGAACCGAAAGGAGACATATGAGCGGCCACCACAATGAAGGCAAAAACAAATTTTGCAATATCAACCGCATAATACTGTGTACGGGGTGGCCGAGCGGGAGGGTGGTGCTTTGTCTCCATGATCTTCCACCTTTCTTCAAAAATAACCTTAATATCTAATTATACTCAACATCTCTAAATTAATCAAGAAGTCAGGCCCCAAAATCCAATTCTTGTAACTAAATTTGAAGCTGTAAATCAGAAGTGTGTACACCGTTTCATAAGATCAGCATGACCGCACTTCGCTGAGCACGCGGGGGTGCGGACGTTTTCTTGGACCTAAGCTGCTAAACCAAGACTACGCCTATATTCCAAGGGGCTCATGCCCCCGAGTGACAGCTTAATTCTTTTTTCTGAGTACCATCTAATGTAGATATCAAGCTTTTCAATGAATCGATCTATAGTAACACCAGCCCATGAGCGATCATAAAACATCTCTTTTTTTTAACCTGCCAAAGAATCCTTCACATGCTGAATTATCCGGTGAACAACCTTTTTTGACATAGACCTTGTAAGAGCAGCTTTGTCAATGCGTTCAAGCCAGCCTGGCCAACGGTAATGACAACCGCGGTCAGAATGAACGATGGGGGCTTCACCCTCACTTAGTTGAGAGATAGCTTTATCGAGCATTACGTTTGCAAGCTCTGCACTTGGTGATGTTCCGATTGCCCAACTTACTGGGAGACCATCGAAGCAATCAATGATTGGAGAAAGATAGATTTTTCCGTTTGAAATATGAAATTCAGTTATTTCTGTTAGCCTTTTTTTGTTTGGCTTCTCAGCCTTGAAATCACGGTTGATGATGTTTTCAACCTCAGGTGTAATTTCGCCTTTGTAAGAATTATATTTCTTGCGCTTGATGTAGGGAACAACAAGTTTTTCTTCTTTCATTATTCTAAGTATAACCTTCTCGGAAACAGTAATTCCAGCGGTGGTTATCACAGAGTGAATTCGGCGATAACCATACCTGGAGCAGGATTCTTCAAAAGTGTGTTTCACCGCGATTCTTAAGTCAGCATATTTATTTATGTTTATAGCAATTGCCTGGTAGTAATAGCTGCTTTTGGCCATTTTTACTGTTTTAAGAAGCATACTTAGTGGATGTGTTGCTCTTAGGGCATTAATAATTATGGCCTTCTCTCGGTTCGTAAGAGTTTTAAGATTAATGCCCTGGCCTTTTTTTATGAGTTCTGCAGCTTTTTCATAAATATCGCGCTCGATTCTTAGACGGGTAACCTCTTTCTGAAGCCCCATAACCTGTAAAGTTAGATCCTCTTTTTCCCCCTGGAGTCCCAATATATCTTCTTCAATGGCTTGAGTGTTTGGGGATTGCTTGACTTCCTTTTTTGGTTTTTTCATTAGCTGTACACACTCCTCTTTCAAAAGCAGGCGTTTCCAGTTATAGAGATTCTCTCTTGTTGTTCCGTACTCAGCAGAAATCTCCTTAGCCGCTTTCTTCCGGGAACACAGGGCGATGACAGCCTGTTCTTTTTGCTCACGTGTATATTTTACAACGGACCCGCCGGAACGGCAATGCCTCTTTTGGTTTGGCACAGCTTCTTTTAACCATTCAGCCAATATTGGACGACTTGGGTAGCCAAGTTTTTTCACTGTCTGGGATACGTATTTACCATGTTCAAGATAATAATTAATTGCCCTTTGTTTTTCTTCAGTAGTAAATTTTGATTCCTTCTTAAAATCCTTGTGGAGTTCTCCCTTCGATGAGTATTCTTCGTACCACTCCCTAAGGGCGGCTTTTGAGGATAACCTAATTCACGGACTACAGTAGCGTAACTCATATCATATTGAACAAGTAATTCAACGGCTTTTATTCGCTCTTCGTAAGAGAACATGCGACACCTCCTAGATTTAATTCAGTCCGGGATTTTGTCCGCAGCCCCAGTGGTCAATATTTCGGTTGACAAATACAAACCCGACTATACTATAAAACTTCCTGACTAAACCTGCCTACTAAATCATTAGAATTAGCAACTATCAATTTAGGTATTGACAATCATTTCAGAAAATGGTATCTTAGAAATATAAATCGGACGTACGACCGATTCGCAAGGCGGTGTAATTGTGCTTACTGAAACAAATGAACAAACTCAATCTGAAAAAATACTATTAGCGGCTTATGCGTGTTTATCGACTCGAGGGTATGCCAATGTCTCAATGAGAGACATTGCTGATGAAGCAGGAGTAGTGTTAAGCCAGTTAAACTATTATTTTAAAAACAAGGAGGGATTGTTTAAAGA
>CAZAFY010000003.1:0-21453 GCA_964484445.1 uncultured Eubacteriales bacterium | reverse complement strand
AGTTGATTTGAATGGCTTAATGCCTCCGGTTCATTCACGCCATTGAACTCTTTCAATGGAAATTGTCTTTCCACTTTGCGGATCAATGTCTAACAAGACTGCATCGAGTTGTCCCGGACCTTCAGCCGGGGTGAAACGTGTTGGTAAATGGGTCAAGAAGCGATTCAAAACGGCTTCGGTTTCAACTCCCAAAATCGAATTGAAGGCACCTGTCATACCGATATCGGTAATATAACCGGTACCTCCCAACAAAATCTGTTCGTCTGCTGTTTGTACATGTGTATGAGTTCCCAAAACTGCTGAGACCCTTCCTTTGGCGTAATGAGCGATCGCCATTTTTTCCGATGTTGCTTCTCCATGAAAATCCAAAATTCGTATAACGATTTCATTGGGAATTTCTTCAAGGATCTGGTCCAAAGTCCGAAATGGGCAATCCAGTTCAGAGATAAAAGCCCTACCCAATAGATTGATGACTGCATAGCAAATTCCGGAACTCCCAGCCCATGTAGTAGTCCATCCCCTACCGGGGGTTCCTTTGGGGTAATTGGCTGGTCGAATGATTCGATCTTCGGTATCAATAAAGTCGAAAATCTCGCGTTGATCCCAAATGTGATTACCGGAAGTCAGGATATGAATGCCCCCGGAAAAGAGATCCTCTGCCGTTTGACGATTAAGACCTTTTCCTCGCCAGGCATTTTCGCCGTTAGCGATGACCTGATCGATTTTATGTTGCTTTTTCAATTTTGGGAGAACTGTTTCAACGACTTTGCAACCGGTGGGTCCTACGATATCACCTATTATCAATACTCTCATTCATCAATCCCCACTTATGCCTTGATTCATCTGATGGATATAGATCGTTCCAAAATCACGGAAAGCCCGTAAGGATTGATAATCCCCTTGAATCACATATTGATAAAGTGTTTCATAGAGCTGGCTATGATGTTGCCATTGTTCAACACTTAACTCAGGGATCTCTTCCCATTCGCTCTCATCGGAGCAGTAACGCTCGAATAAATCTACCACACAATTTATTTCAGTTGGCACAAGGGTTTTCATATCGCGTTGAATCAAAATCTTGTCTTGATATGCGTCCCCACGATTGGATATTTCATAAACGCTGGGTTTGATGCGCTCAACCTGATGATAGAAACGAATCCCTTTTTTAATTTTCTCAAAAGCCCCCGCTTGATCAAAGTCTTTTTCCTTTTGTTGTGATATGAACTCAAATGTAATTGTTTTATGAATCGTGTCAAGGGAAATTGCTGAAATCGATGGGTAAATCATCATCGCAGAAATCAGAAACGCAGCTCCCAGAGGCGCCTGTTCATTTTGTTTGTACATTTCTTATCACCTCTCCCTTTTAAATTCACGATGGGTTGTCCGGAACCCTTTTTTTGATAGAAAAAGCAGCGTTTCCTCCTATGGAGAATACGCTGCTTTTCGGATACTTACTTGGCGTAATCTACTGCACGCGTTTCACGAATGACAGTAATCTTGATTTGACCCGGATAATCCAGGTTTTCCTCAATCTTTTTAACAATGTCTCTGGCTAATTTATAAGACATGACGTCGTCAACTCGATCTGGCTTGACCATAATACGAACTTCTCTTCCGGCCTGGATTGCAAAAGCTTGTTCCACGCCTTCGAAGTCATTCGCGATTTCTTCGAGTTTATGTAGACGTTTTATATAAGTCTCTAATGTTTCGCGACGCGCTCCCGGTCTGGCAGCAGAAATCGCATCGGCAGCTTGCACTAACGAAGCAATCACTGTTTTGGTTTCCACGTCTCCATGATGCGCTTCGATCGCATGAAGAACATCGGGACTCTCACCGAATTTTCGGGCGATTTCTACGCCGATCGAAACATGAGAACCTTCGATTTCATGATCAACAGCCTTACCAAGGTCATGAAGTAACCCGGCGCGTTTTGCCAAGGCCACATCGGCACCTAACTCTGCAGCCATCATTGAGGCTAAGTAGGCAACTTCCATGGAGTGTTTCAAGACATTTTGTCCATAACTCGTTCTGAAATGTAATCTTCCCAGAAGTCTGATGATTTCTGGATGTAGTCCGTTTACACCTACATCATAGGTGGCTGTTTCGCCGGCTTCTTCAATTCGCTGATCTACTTCGCGAATTGCTTTCTCTACAACTTCCTCAATTCTGGCGGGATGGATTCTTCCGTCTTGAACAAGCTTTGTTAAGGCAACTCGTCCGATTTCTCTTCGAACAGGATCAAACCCCGAAAGGATAACCGCTTCGGGTGTATCATCAATGATCAGATCTAACCCGGTTAATGTCTCCAGCGTACGAATATTTCGACCTTCACGGCCAATGATTCGCCCCTTCATCTCATCGTTAGGCAGTTCTACAACAGAAACGGTCGTTTCTGCAACATGATCTGCAGCACAACGTTGAATGGCCAAACTGATGATTTCACGCGCTTTTCGATCTGCTTTTTCTTTCGCCTGGGCTTCTAAGTTGCGAATCAAAATCGACATATCTTGTTGAACCGCTTCTTCAGTTATGCTTAAGAGGTAGGTTTTCGCTTCCTCCTGGCTCATAGCCGATACGCGTTCCAATTCGGAGAATTGTTGTTGGTATAATTCATCAGCCTTCTTACGAACTTGCTGAATTTCTTGATCTTTTCTCTGAAGGGCTTCTTCTTGTTTCTCGATACCTTCGATTTTTTTGTCGAGGGCTTCTTCCTTCTGAATGGTTCTTCTTTCCAATCTTTGAAGTTCAACACGTCTTTCCTTGATCTCTTTTTCGAGATCAGAACGTAACCGATGAACTTCCTCTTTCGCTTCTAATAGAGCTTCTTTTTTCTGAATTTCTGCGTCTCTAATCGCCTTTTCTAAAATGGTTTTTGCCTGTTCTTTGGCAGATCCCAGTTGAGCTTCGTCCGTTTTTATTTTATAAGTCTTACCGATCAACCAACCGATAATTCCTCCGGCTACCAAAGCGATTACTCCAATTAAAACTTTTGTAAGAATAAGTAACACCTCCGATTATTCAATTATCAATGAACAGTGACATTTTCTTCTATTCAAAATATCAGTGTTGTTCAGATGTACAGAAGACTTTGCTTCTGTCTATCTATTTTAACCTGTTTCGGAGGTTCCGTCAAGATAAGGAATCTGTATTTTCGTAGAAATCAGCCTCAATCTCACGATTATCAAAGGTTTTCAGAGCTAATCGGACGGTCTGAACAGAAAATCCTTTCCGAATTAGTTTTTCAAAAACTTTTACAGTGTGACTTTCTTGTTTTGAGTCCTGGATTCCTGACTTTTTTAAAAGATGAACTGCAATCTCAACTTCTCTTTCATCGTCAATCGTATCAAGCAGTTCAGAAATGAGCTCTTTATCAAAGCCTCGTTTCAATAGTGCGAAAAAAATCTCCTTTTTACTCTTCTTACTGTTTAGATAGTGATTCAACCAAATCAAACATTCTTCTTTTTCTCTTAAAAAGCCCAACGATTCCAGTTGAGTCATTGTGCTATCAACAACCGTACTATCGTAAGCGGCGCTAAGCTTCTCTCTTAGTCGCCGCTTTGAATGAGAAGTCCTTGATAACAAACGCATCGCCTTATCTAGACACTGGTTTTCAGGCGTTTTCATTCGTCATCTTCAACCTCCTCCGATTCATCTGCTGAGGAAATTTTGGTGTGATTTACTTTGTAAGCTTCTCGGATTTTATTCTCCAATTCCTTCACTAGATCCGGATGATCCTTTAACATCGCTTTCACATTTTCTCGTCCTTGCCCTAGGCGTTCCCCATTATAAGAGAACCAAGCACCGCTTTTATTGACAATATCCAATTCAATGGCCATATCAAGTGCGGAACCCTCCCTTGAGATTCCTACACCATACATGATGTCAAATTCGGCCTGTTTGAAGGGCGGAGCAACTTTGTTTTTGACCACTTTGACCCGAGTTCTATTTCCCACTACCTCTGTACCTTGCTTTAAGCTTTCGATTCTACGAATATCCATTCGAACACTGGCATAGAACTTCAGAGCACGGCCGCCGGTTGTTGTTTCGGGATTTCCGAACATGACGCCAATCTTTTCACGAATCTGATTGATGAAAATGACCACAGTGTGAGATTTTGAAATGGCACCGGCTAATTTACGTAAAGCTTGAGACATTAATCGGGCCTGAAGCCCCATAAAGGAATCTCCCATTTCGCCATCGATTTCTGCACGTGGAACCAATGCTGCTACAGAATCCACCACAACGACATCGAGAGCTCCGCTACGAACCAACGCTTCTGTGATTTCTAACGCTTGTTCTCCTGTATCAGGCTGAGAGATAATTAAGTTATCGATTACTACCCCTAGGTTTTCGGCATAAACCGGATCCAATGCATGTTCCGCATCGATAAAAGCGGCTGTACCTCCGAGCTTTTGTGCCTCTGAAATGATATGTAGGGCTAACGTTGTTTTTCCGGAAGATTCCGGTCCATAAATTTCAATGACACGTCCGCGCGGTACACCACCGACACCTAGAGCAATATCGAGAGCTAACGATCCTGTTGGAATAACATCGATATTCAGTTTGATTTGGGCCTCACCCATTCTCATCACTGAGCCTTTTCCAAATTGTTTCTCGATGCCTGCTAAAGCAGCATCAAGAGCCTTTTGTCTGTCATTTGTTCCTGCCATAATTATCTACCCTTTCTAATTTTGATTGACTGTATCTTTTAGGACCAAGAGTAAACTACGATAAATAAACTGCTTCCCCCCGTTAGTCAGAATCTCTTCATGACGAAGCGCTAAATGGCGCTTATACAGTTCACTCAAACGATTACTGGCCGTATTGATTGCTAACTGAAAATGATCTGCTATATCTCGTGCAGTAACTTTATCCTTCCGATTAACAAAATCCAGGGTACTGAACAAGGGCTCTTTTAGTTCTCCTAGGATCACCCAATTTGAATCAACTTGTCTTAGAAGCGTTAAGTTCCTTTGCAGGAGAGCTGCAGATATGTTCTCAGCTTGATCATCCGTACAATTTGTAATCAGGATCCCCTTTGGACCGTATAGCTCAGCGTTCACTTCGGCTGTTAACTTTGCGATGCATTCATCTGCCCAAGAGTAATCTAACACCTGAACTTCAGAAAAATCTAAGAGAAGAATATTCCAATCATTATCAGCTTGAAGTTTTTTACTGATCTGTTCTTTGACTAGTTTCCCTCTGCTTCGAGTGACCAACAAAGAATGAAAGGAGTTCATATCAATCTTTAGGGTTTTCATAATATCACCTCGATTCGTGTTCAATGTATTCATTGAACACGTTTATCATACCATTAGTCAAATACAAAAGCAAGAGGTTTCTTAAGAAAAATTTAGTTTTTTTTCGAATCGGTTGATCCAAATCCACCCAAGCGCCTCTCCGATGTGGTTTCCTCACTTGTTAGTAGGTAATGGGTAAACACACCTTGAGCAACTTCTTCCCCAGCTTCGATAACCGTATCATTTGTTCCTATGTTAGTAACAGCGAGCATGATATGTCCCTCATTTGATGGATTATTGAAGTAATCGGCATCGATTACGCCAACACCATTGGTAAGGATCAAGTTTTTCTTGATTGCCTTGCTACTCCGAATGAACAGCAGTAGAACTTCATCAGGTTCCATATAAGCTTTTAATCCCGTAGCTAATAAAGCCGTTTCACCCGCTGCAATCATTCTATGCTCAATTGAAGCAATATCGTATCCTGCACTGCTCAATGTTTTCCTTTTGGGTAGAGTACCTGAACCCTTCTCGTATTCTTTGATCCAAACAAATCCTCGAGACACACCATTTCCCCCTTAATTTTTTTATAAAAAGGGACTGTCAATCTTGACAGTCCCTGAAGTGTTATTTGGCAAGATCGTCTTTAATGACTTCTTTGCGTGATAAGTTGATTCTCCCCTGTTTGTCAATCTCAGTAACTTTGACGAGAATCTCATCGCCAACTGAAACCACGTCTTCCGGTAGATTCACTCTTTCCATAGCTAACTGAGACACATGGACTAAGCCTTCTTTACCCGGTAAAACCTCAACGAAAGCGCCATATTTTTCAACTCTGGTTACTTTACCGAGGTAAACCGTTCCTACTTCAACCTCTTTGGTGATCCCTTCAATAATATGAAGAGCTTTTAAGCCCATTTCATATTGTAAACCGGGAACAGAGATGAAAATTCTACCATCTTGCTCAACGTCGATCTTGACACCGGTTTCGGCAATGATCTTTTGAATCACCTTGCCTCCGGGTCCAATGACATCGCGAATCTTATCGACATCAATCTTCGTGGAGATGATACGCGGAGCATAGGGTGACATTTCTTTGCGTGCTTCCGGCAAAACTTCCATCATTTTATTAAGAATGAAAAGGCGGCCTTCTTTCGCTTGTGCTAATGCACGTTTCATAATGTCCATATCCAAGCCAGAAATTTTAATATCCATTTGTAGCGCATTGATACCATTTGCAGTACCGGCTACTTTAAAGTCCATGTCGCCCAAGTGGTCTTCCATGCCTTGAATATCGGTCAAAATGGCGATTCGGTCACCCTCTTTGATCAATCCCATAGCAATCCCGGCTACAGGAGCTTTGATCGGAACACCGGCATCCATGAGCGCCAAGGTAGAACCACAAACGCTCGCCATTGAACTCGAACCATTGGATTCTAAGACTTCTGAAACCAAACGTAAGGTGTAAGGGAAGGTTTCTTCATCGGGTAACATCGGTTCCAATGCTCGCTCAGCTAAAGCACCATGACCAATATCGCGACGACTTGGTCCGCGCATCGGGCGTGTTTCACCTACGCTGTATGGCGGGAAGTTATAGTGATGCATATACCGCTTGGTGTCTTCTTCTGTCAAGCCATCTAAGGTTTGAACATCGCCCAAAGCACCTAAGGTTGCAATCGTTAAAACTTGAGTTTGTCCACGGGTAAATAAACCGCTTCCATGGGTTCGGGTCAATACTCCGGCTTCAACCGTAATAGGACGAATTTCTGTAGCAGAGCGGCCATCGGGACGAATACCTGACAATATCATTTCTCTGACTACGATTTTAAGCACTTCGTGGAGCGCTTCGTCGATTTCCTTTTCGTTTTCCGGGTAGTTTACAAGTAACTTGGCTTTCACTTCTGCATTAACAACAGAAATCGCTTCTTCTCTGGCTAACTTTTCTTCAGAGGAAGCTGCTTTCAACATAGGTTCTAGTGCAAGCGCTTTTGCTTCATTGGCGATTTGCTCGGGAACTTGGAACAAAGAAGCTTGAAGTGGTTCCTTTTTCGCTAAAGCAATCAATTCTTCTTCCATTGCAATGATTTCACGAATCGCTTCATGACCTAGAGCTAACGCATCTAGCATTACTTCTTCGGAAACTTCTTTAGCTCCAGCCTCCACCATATTTATGGCATCTTTGGTGGCGGCAACTTGCAAATGTAAAATACTGTCTTTAGCTTGGTCTCTGGTGGGGTTCAAAAGCAATTCTTGCCCATTGTATCCAACCAGAACACTGGCAATTGGTCCCATAAATGGAATACCGGAAATGCAAAGTGCGGTTGAAGCACCAATGATAGCCGCTACTTCCGGAGGATTATCTTGCTCAACGCTGAGTACTGTGACGACAATTTGGACATCATTACGAAATCCCTCGGGAAATAAAGGCCTTAAGGCGCGATCGGTAACACGTGCCGATAGAGTAGCTTTCTCAGAAGCTCTTCCTTCTCTTCTGGCCCAAGATCCCGGTATTCTACCAACAGCATAGAGACGCTCTTCGTAGTCTACAGTCAAAGGGAAAAAATCAATTCCCGCTCTCGGTGCTTTGGATGCACAAGCGGTTACCAAAACTACGGTATCGCCATAGGATACCAAGACTGCTCCATTGGCTTGTTTTGCAAGTCTGCCAGTCTCGATCTTAAGGGTTCTGCCAGCGATTTCTCGCTTTACTTCATGAATCATACATACCTCCTGATGATTGTCTTTTATTATTTTTTTCAACCTTACTAAGTTCTATTTTCAAGTTTATAATTCCTTCTCCACTTGAAAGGGAGAAAGGCGCTAACAAAAAAAGATTGCGCCATGAATATGACGCAATCTCCCACATTAACGACGGATATTCAGTTGGGCAATGACGGTACGGTATCTTTCGATATCGATCTTTTTCAGATAATCTAGAAGTCCACGACGTTGACCGATCATGAGGAACAGGCCTCGACGGGAATGGTGATCCTTCTTGTGAATCTTCAAATGCTCGGTCAATTGACTGATTCTCTCGGTCAAAATCGCGATTTGAACTTCAGGAGATCCTGTATCCCCTTCATGCATTTGGTACTTTTGGATCAGTTCAGTCTTCAATTCTTTTGTAATCATAATATCCTCCTTATTTCAATCACCCTAAAGCCAAGTAACCGGCTGGAGGAGCCTCAGAACCTAGCCATAGGGAATACTGTAACACCCATTATAACGGAAAAGCATAGATAAATCAAGCTTTTTTCAAAGTCGTATTCGAGAGGAATCGCAGAGTAAGCCAACTGTCTTGAGGAGCTCTTTGTTCACAGAACAATCGAAACTCACCCGGATTCGTCAAAAAAAGTTCACCCTTGTGAAATCCCCATTTTTCAGAACCTATTTCTACATGATACTTTCCTGTCTGAGGGATAATCAAATTCGGCCACATTTCAACCCGATAGCTTCCACAAGGTTGAAGGTACAAACGTACGTGAACTTGATGTTCTCTACCCAATAATTCATTGACCAATGGGATATCCCCTGCATGAATTGCTTGCTTGATACGCGTGCTGGATATCGGAACATCTTGGTATTCCACCATGGGTTGAATGGACAGATGTATGTTTATTTGCTTGAGATACTCTTGTAATAACAAAACCGTACCACGTCCTTGAAAGCCAAAGCTATAATCGTAGCCAACAGATAATCCTATTGCTCCACAGGTTTCGATAAGAATCTCTTGTACGAATCTAAACGGTTCCATATGCATCATCTCATCCGTAAAATCAGCCAAAATCAAACTATCGATGCCAAGCTCTTTCAAAATAGCTCCTCTTTGCAAAGGCGTAGTCAAGAGAGGGTACTGACGTAACGGAAAGATGCGTTCCATAGGATGGGGATCAAATAAGAAAACTGCTGACTCCGCTCCAAGTTCTTTCGCTTTTGATACAGCTCGTACAATGATCGGCTGATGACCACGATGAACTCCGTCGAAATTGCCTAAGGCAATTATTCTCTTTTTTTTTGGTAATTTCGTTAAGTCATGATATGTTTTCATCGTATCACCCATTCTAGGAATTTTGTCCAACTTCTATTTGCAAAGGGTTTGCTAACATTTTTTTCGGCTTGATCAAGCTTCCCTGTTCAAAAAAATTAGCGCTCCCAATGCCAAGTAGGTTCAAGCCACTATACAGTACAACTTCAGTCTTTATCTTCGTTTCTGGAACGAAAATGACTCTTCCGTGGTTTAATTCTTCATATTGGATTGCATCGATCTCAAGCATCGGTAGTTGTAAATGTTCAGGTTTTAGAGAAAACAGAATCTTGTCCGGGGTGTCAACAACCATTGAACATTCTATTTCATCAAGTGTAACACTATTTTCTTTCTTGAAATAGCCGTTACTCGATCGCTCGAGTTCCATTAGGACGGCACCGCAACCAACCATATTCCCTAAATCATGACAAAAGGAACGAATATAGGTGCCTTTGCTACATTTAACTCTCAATTCTAAAATGCTTTCTGCTTGAATCCAGTCTGGAAGTATATTCAAGATCTCGATTTCGAATATTCGAATTTTCCTCGGTGCACGTTCGACCTCTATCCCTTTTCTTGCCAGTTCATAAAGTCTAGTTCCGTTCATCGATATAGCCGAATGCATGGGAGGGATCTGTTCGGATTCGCCAACTAAAGATAGCAACATTTTCTCGAAAGAACATTTACTTACCTTGCGATCTGGACCTGGTTTAAGGGTTCCGGTTCGATCGTATGTGTCTGACTCATAGCCGAATTTAAGAATCAAGCGATATTCTTTGATTTGGTTCGTGAAATACTCAGCTAATCTTGTAGCATCGCCTAAACACAACGGTAATATTCCACTCGCCATTGGGTCGAGGGTACCGGTATGTCCAATACGTTTTTGCCCTACAATTTTACGAAGCTTTGCAACCATATCATGAGAAGTTGGTCCTACGGGCTTCCACAAGTTTATGATACCATGAATCATGCGCCATGAGTCTCCTTCCATGCGGAAAAAACCGTGTTTTTTACTTGTTCCCAAGACCCGCGAATAGCAAAAGCGGCCGCATCCTTATGACCACCACCGGCAAATGCTTCCGCAAAATGAGACAGGTCCTCTTTCATCCCTTTTTGTCGCAATGAAACGCGCCACCGATCGGCAGCAACTTCCTTAAACAATAAAATGAGGTGTTCCCCTTGTATTTTTTGTAAATGCTCTAGAATTTCGGCTGATTTCTCATGAACTTGAAGAACATGAAACTCCTCAGCAGTAATCCAAGTAAACAAAATGCCATCCTCCTGCGAGGTGCGCTGTAATACACTTCCCATCAGGGTCGTATCAAGTAATGTAGCATTTTGGAAATAACATCGGTCGATTTCGGAAGGGTCTTGAGCAAGATCAGCTACAGTATGCAGCGTTTTGCTCGTTGTGTTCGCATACCGAAAAAAATTCGTATCAGAAGCGATTGCAACAAAACAAAAGCGCGAACTTAAATCATTTTTCCATTCGGGGATCTCTTGAAACAATTCGGCTAACATCTCACCCGTAGCAGCAGCGTCGGTTTGTATCCAGGCAGGAAATGCTGTCTTTTCCGCGCTTTGGTGATGATCAATGACCAACACTTCCCGAGAGGCAAAAAAAAGATCTGGATGCTGAATCGTGGTGCGCTTTCCTTCTGCGCAATCCAATAAAACCAATAAACTCTCTTTAAATGCCTTCTCACTGGTAACAATAGGAAGTGAAGCGAATTCTTCTTGATAGGTTTTTGGTATAAAGCCCTGATCATCAATGATCTCTACTTGTTTGCTACCTTTTTTCAACCAATGATACATAGCCAAACAACTTCCCAAACAATCTCCATCAGGGTTTTGATGATAGACCAACGAAAACAAAGGCGACCGGGAAACTATCCCTGCCGCCTCTTTTACACTTAATCGGTTGTTCATAGGAACCACCTCACGAATAGTACTGGTCTCATTTAGGACTGGTTTTCCTTGGTATTTACCTTGGACATTAGGTCGATGAGTTCAGAACCCCGTGCAATCGATTCATCAGCGACAAGAACAACATCAGGAGTGTATCGTAGACTGATTGCTTTACCGATAGAAGATCGAATCAAACCTTTTGCACTCTCTAAGCCCTCTAATGAAGCCTTTTTTTCTGCCTCGCTACCCATTGCACTGATAAAAATCTTTACAATTCTTAAGTCACCACTGACCTCAACATCAGATATACTAACGAACCCAATGCGAGGATCTCTCAACTCAGTCAGTAACAATTCGCCTACTACTTCTTTGATCATCTGAGCGATTCTTAAAGCTCTCTGTTTCATAGATTTCCTCCTTGGCCTTTCAATAAGACCTATAATTCAGTTCGTTTCACTTCTTCTTTAACATAAATTTCAAAACGATCACCAATTTTGACGTCATTGAAACGTTGTAACATAATTCCGCATTCGTAACCTGTCGCAACTTCACGCACGTCATCTTTGATTCTGCGTAAGGATTCAATGGGGCCTTCGTGGACAACGGTACCATCTCGAATGACACGAACAATAGAGTTACGGGTGACTTTGCCATCGGTAACATAACATCCGGCAATGCTTCCCACACGAGAGATTTTGAAAACTTCACGGATCTCAACATGACCAATTACGGATTCTTTGACAACAGGTGTCAATAAACCCTTCATTGCTGCTTCAACATCATCAACGATTTCGTAGATGATTCGGTAGGTGCGGATATCAACTTTCTGCAATTCGGCTTCTTTTGCAGCATTTTGATCCGGTCGAATGTTAAATCCAATGATAATAGCGTTTGAGGCACTGGCCAGCATCACGTCGGTTTCTGAAATTGCACCAACACCGGTATGAATGATGTTGACTCGGATTTCAGCAGTCGTCAATCTTTCTAGTGAAGATTTAATTGCTTCTACCGAACCGTGGACATCTGCTTTTAAAATCAAATTCAAGTCCTTGACTTCGCCGGTAGTCATTTGGCTGAATAAATCTTCCAAAGTGATACGGCTTGATTTCTGTTGCTCTTCGATTTTTTGGTTAGAAGCTCTGGTTTCTGCTAATTGTCTGGCTTGTCTTTCATCATCAACAACAAAGAAGGTGTCGCTGGAATCCGGAACATCATTGAGTCCGACAACTTCAACCGGAGTACTGGGACCGGCTTTTTTTAGTCTACGTCCCTTATCGTCGATCATGGCACGAACTTTACCAAAAGTTCGACCAACGATCATGATATCACCAATATTCAAGGTTCCTTTGTGAACTAAAACACTGGCAACAGGACCACGACCCTTATCGAGTTTTGCTTCAATTACTGTTCCTACAGCTTTGCGATTGGGATTCGCTTTCAGTTCCATAATTTCCGACAGAACTATAATACTTTCTAAAAGCTGATCGATACCTTCGTGTTTGAGTGCCGAAACATTGACCATCATGGTGTCTCCGCCCCATTCCTCAGCAATGAGGGAATACTCGGTCAATTCCTGCTTGACACGTTCGGGTTGAGCATTGGGACGATCGATTTTGTTGATTGCAACAATAATAGGTACATTTGCATTTTTAGCATGATTGATCGCTTCAATGGTCTGCGGCATAACACCGTCGTCTGCAGCTACTACTAAGACGGCAATATCGGTCACTTGGGCACCACGAGCTCTCATGGAGGTGAATGCGGCATGACCGGGGGTATCTAAGAATGTGATTTTTTTGCCCTTGATTTCAGTTGTATGAGCACCGATATGCTGGGTAATGCCACCGGCTTCTTTGGCTGCCACATTGCTGGAGCGAATTGCATCGAGCAATGATGTTTTGCCATGATCTACGTGTCCCATAACCGTAACGACCGGAGCGCGGGGTAATAGATCTTCTTCGGTGTCTTCAACATCTTCGATAATGGTTTCAGGATTAAAGGCTTCTTTTGGAGCAACGACGGTACTGCCAAATTCTTGAGCAATAAGAGTTGCCGTGTCAAGATCGACTTCTTGATTCATCGCAGCCATGATCCCGGCCTGCATCAGTTTTTTGATAACAGATGAAACATCGGTTTTTAACAAATCAGATAAGACTTTAACTGTAACACTCCCACCTAATTCAATGTGAGTCGGTGTTTGTGTATTGATGATTTTCTCTTGTGGCTTGTTTTTATAATTCTTTTTGCCTCTGCCTGAGGGTCTTGGACCGCGTCCAACAGTCTCGCCTTCCGAAGAAAACATGCGATCCTGGGTGCGATAGCGTTCGTCAGAATATTTACGGTCCTTCTTGACCATTTTATTACCGCTTGCTGCCGGTTGCACAACCGTAGGTGGTGGTGGGACAACAGCTGGTCGATTACCGACCGGTCTGGAAGTTCTGCTGTCAGCTCTGGGGCCTGCAGGAGCTCCCGGACGAGGACCGCTGGGTCGATTTCCTTGCGGATAATTCCCTTGTGGTCGAGGTTGGGAGGTATCTCCGGGTTGTCTGGGAGGATAAGGCCTACGATCTTGTTGGGGATACTGAGGTCTCGGTTGGTAAGGAGGTCGCTGGCCCTGTTGACCTTGTTGACCGGTAGGGCTCTGTTGACCTTGCTGACCGGTTGCACCCGGTTGGTTCGGTGTGGGAGCACCTCCCTGACGAGGGGGATAGGGACGGCGATCTTGATATGTCGCTTGTGGGCGAGCATTGTTGTCACCTTGCCTTGGAGGATAAGGTCTACGGTCTTGATTTTGTCCAGCGGTAGGAGGACGATTGCCTGGTTGCGGTCTTGTATTATCGGGCCGATTGCCACCAGCGGGTTGATTACGATACGTCGCCGTTGGGGGGGCAGCAGGTGTAGGACTGGTAGTCGTTGAGGCGGGAGCGGCAGGCGTAACAGGTCGCGGCACAGGAGCGACTGTTCCTGTTTCCTCCCGTTTCGCTTTTGCTGCTGCTTTCTTCGCTTTTTCTCGAAGTACAACATCAGACACCGCTTTAACAACGGGTGCATCAACGACTGTGTCATTGGTAACATCCGATATGTCCAAAGCGGATAATAGGCTACTGATTAATTTACTAGATACTTTTAGTTGTTTTGCCAGATCACTGACGGTTATTTTATCCATTGAGCCACCTCCAAATTTCGGTAAAAAATAGAACGCTTTTGATCGTAGATTTGACCCCTCCTTACCGAAATATCGGTACTTTGCTGCAATGTTATTCTTTTTCTGTTAATGATTGGTTAACTCCTCCGTTATCTCTTGATCTGATACTATTTCATCGGCATAGAGATTCAATTCTTCTGTAAGCCTAGAAAGCACATTAGCCGGAATCTCACACTTAAAAGCCTTCTGTATTCTTTTGGCCTTGATTGCGATATTCAAGCATTCATGCTTACGACAGCAATAAACGCCTCTTCCCGCTTTCTTTCCTGTTGGGTCAAAAAGAACTTCTCCTTCAGGCGTGCGGACTAAACGGATCAAATTCCGCTTTTCAAACATTTCCTGACAGCCTACACACATCCTCAAAGGGATTTTGCGAGCTTTCATTTCATCACCTATTTCTCGATTTCCACTGCAATTTCCATATTTGACTGACTCTCGCTTCTGATATCAATTTTATAATTGGTCAATTTCGCGGCCAGACGAGCATTTTGACCTTCTTTTCCAATGGCTAATGACAGTTGATAATCGGGCACTACGACCCTTGCAGATTTTCCATCGTCATTCATGGTGACCGAAATGGTTTTGGCAGGACTCAAGGCATTGGCAACGTATTCTGCCGGTTCTGCTGAAAAATGAACGATGTCGATTTTTTCACCTTTTAGCTCATTGACAACCGCTTGAACCCTTGCCCCTTTGGGACCGACACAAGCACCAACCGGATCGACGTTATGATCTTTGGAATAAACTGCAACCTTGGAGCGCTGGCCAGCTTCTCTGGCTACAGATTTCATTTCGATGGTTCCGTCATATAATTCAGGAACTTCTAATTCGAATAGTCTTCTTAGAAGACCTGGATGAGAACGCGAAGCAATGATTTGTGGCCCTTTCGGAGAACGCTTAACTTCGACCACGAAAAAATTCATGCGTTGACCTAACGCGTAATCTTCACCTAAAACCTGCTCACTGGTAGGCAACAAGGCTTCAACTTGATTATCAAGTTCTACAATAATGTTTTTGTGTTCAAAGCGTTGGATCATTCCACCTAGGATTTCTCCTTCTCTTTCAACATATTGATCATAGACCAGCCCTCGTTCGGCTTCACGCAGACGTTGAACAACCACTTGTTTCGCCGTTTGAGCAGCAATTCTCCCGAAATCTCTGGGCGTAATTTCTGTTTCGATAACATCTCCAACTTGATAATTGGGATTTATGAGTTTTGCGATTTCAAGAAGTTCTTCGTTTTTGTGATCTTTCATTTCAGAAACGATGGTTTTCCGTGCAAAAACACTGATTTCCCCCGTTGTATTATTGATACTGACTCTGACATTGGAAGCATTGTTGAAATTACGCTTGTAAGCGGAAACCAAAGCCTGCTCAATTGTATGAAACAGCATTTCCTCAGAGATGTTTTTTTCTCTGGCTACTGCACTTAACGCTTCTATGAATTCCATATTCATCTTAAAATACTCCTTTATCCCAATGGGACTCCTCTTACAGGATATCTAAATGTATTTTCTTGATCAAAGAACGAGGGATTTTATGCTCATTGTTTTCCCAAGTCAATGTGATTTCTTGTTCATTAAAGGATGTTAGGTATCCGCGATGATTTTTTTGCTCCTCAACGGCTTTGCTACAAAGGACCTTGACAAGTGAGCCTTGGAAGCGCAAAAAATCTTGTTCAGATCTTAGTTCGCGAAAAATCCCCGGAGAAGAGACCTCAAGATAATAACTATAGGGAATCGGATCTTCCAAATCAAGAACCGGGTCGATCGCTCGGCTGAATTTCTCACAATCATCATGTTGGATCCCGTCAGGATGATCGATCGTTATGCGTAGAATGCTGTTGCCGTTTTCCTTGACCAATTCCACTTGATATAATTCGTATCCAAGTTGTTCGGTTAATCGAGCGGCTATTTTTTTTGCTTTATCAAGACCAGGCTTCATACAGATCCCCTTTCGACAAATAAGAGAGAGTGGGCAGACCCACTCTCGACTATCAACAAATATTTTACCATAACAAGCGAAAAAAAGCAAGTAGTTTCAGGTATGTAAATCGAGAAATACAGCTTACACCAGAGAATCCTTGGCCTTTTCTTGTTGAATTCGATCGATTTGCTCGAATAAAGCATCCATGTACTGTGGGGGTGAAATCTTTGCAATGATTTCGCCATGAACAAATAACAAGGCTTGGTTGACTCCGAAAGCCAAGCCCACGTCAGCATGTTTTGCCTCAGAAGGTCCATTAACTTCACAGCCCATGACTGCTACGGTAATGGAGGGCCCCTGATAATCTCTCAGCCTCTTCTCAACTTCAGATGAAATTTGATACACATCCCCTTTTCTGCGACCGCAGGTTGGACATGAAATCAAATTGACTCCCCTTTTTCTTAAATCCAGGCTTTTCAAAATTTGCCACGCCACGTGAACTTCTTCTGAAGGGTCTCCGCTCAAAGAGACTCGAAGGGTGTCCCCAATACCTTCCGCCAAGAGGACGCCCATTCCAACAGCCGATCTGACGATTCCAGTCCCGGGAGGCCCGGCTTCGGTGATCCCGAGATGAAGCGGGTATTGGATTTTTTCTGATAAGAGACGATATGCGGCAATAGTTTCTACAACGTTGCTTGCTTTTACTGAAACTAAGATGGTTTCAAAATGCAATTTCTCCAGAATTTTCACATGATCGATTGCACTTTCTACCATTGCTTCTGCACAAGGCTTTCCATATTTGGAAAGGATCCTCTTCTCTATAGAGCCTCCGTTAACACCGATCCGAATGGGAACACCCCGATTTTTCGCCTCTTCCACAACCAATCGGATGCGCTCTTCTGAGCCAATATTTCCAGGGTTGATTCGTAATTTATCGATGCCATTTTTTAATGCTGTCAATGCTAAGCGATAATCAAAATGAATATCTGCTACTAATGGAATATGGATTTGCTTTTTTATCTTCCCTAGCGCATCTGCCGCCTCTTGATCCGGTACTGCAACCCGAATGAGCTCGCAACCGGCTCTTTCCAGCCGTAAAATCTGAGCAACGGTCGTGTCAACATCTCGCGTATCGGTATCACACATCGATTGAACAACAATCGGAGCACCACCACCGATGTTTAACTCACCAACACGAACCCTCAGGGTCTCGCTACCCATGTAGAACTCTCCCCTCTCGTTTACCGCAATTGAAAAATATCTCTCATTGAAACCAATAGGATGAGGCCCAAAATAAGTGCAAACCCAATGCTACTGATCGTTGATTCAAGTTTCTCATTGAGTTTTTTGCCACGGATCATTTCAAGCACTAGAAAAACCACTCGGCCACCATCGAGAGCAGGGATAGGAAGCAGATTGACTACACCCAGGTTGATGCTCAAGTATGCTAAAAACCAGACAAAGTTGGCAAATCCTGTCTGCGCAACTTGACCGGTAACAGAAACAATACCGATCGGACCAATAAAGCTGTCGAGGGCATCTTTTTGAAATAAACTTCCAAATCCTTTTACAGTTTCAGAAATGAAAGTTAAAGTTTGACGAAACCCCTCTGCTAGACTTCCCAAGAACATAAATTTCTGAACGCTACCGCCAATACCGATCACTCCACGACCTTCGGCATTCACCTGAGGAACCATCGTAAAGCTCAATAAGCTACCCTCTCGTTCTACGACAACTGTAATCTCTTGACCGGAAGCCGGGGCAACATGCTCTGTAATATCACTCCAATAGGAAATCTCATTCCCATTAATAGATACGATCAAATCCCCGATTTCAACCCCTGCTTCTTGAGCTACGCCGTCGGGCATAACGCCACCGACCAAAGGAATATCGGAAGGAATTCCGGTGAAATATGCTAAGGTGATCAAAACAATGGCTGCTAAGATAAAATTGAAAAAAGGTCCTGCCAGCGAGATGAAAAACCGCTTCCAAGCAGGTGAATTTAGGTATGGGTTTTTCGAAAGGTTTCCTTCTTCTTTAGCCAGGTCATTTTCCTCGGGATCAGCAAACATGACAAAAGCACCAATTGGAAAAGCCCGCAATGAAAATAGTGTTCTTCCCCATGATTTCGAAAGCAGTTTAGGACCCATTCCGATTGAAAATTCATCAGCTTCAATTTTAAAAGCCCGAGCGATCAAAAAATGTCCTGCTTCATGAATTACGATCAAAAAGCCAAATCCCAAAACCGCAAATAAAATCGATAAAGCCATGACGGCACCTCATTTCCCTGAATCAAGCAAAATCATTCGTTTTGCCTGATGTCGAGCTTGGGAATCCGCTTCAAGAACCGTTGATAAGTCAACAATTGGTTTTTGAACCGTATTCTCCAATACACGTAAAACAATGGGAATGATTTCATCGAAACGAATCATTCCGGACAAAAAAGATTCCACGGCAATTTCATTTGCTGCACTCATTACAGCAGGTAAAATCCCCCCCAGACGATTGACTTCCATTGCTTTTTGCAAAGCGGGGAAACGGTCGTAATCCGGGGTTTCAAATTGAAGACCGGAAAGCTCTCGCCAATTCAAGCGAGGAAGCGACAACGGCCAACGTTGGGGATACGATATCGCATAGGTTATCGGCATCCGCATATCGGGATACCCCATATGAGCGAGGAGTGAACCATCTTGATACTGGACCATTCCATGAACAATGCTTTGTGGATGAATTACAACATCAAGCTGCTCCGGTTTCAATCTGAACAGCCAGCGTGCTTCAATAACTTCCAATCCCTTATTCATGAGCGTTGCTGAATCTACCGACAACTTCTTTCCCATCTTCCATTTTGGATGGTTAATGGCTTCTTCCACAGTGACAAGCGTTAAATCTCTCGTTGGAGTTCGATAAAACGGACCACCAGAAGCTGTAAGGATCACCTTTTCAACTTCTGTAAGGTTCCAGTGCAATGCTTGGAATATTGCGGAGTGTTCACTATCGACCGGGAAGATTTGACCTCCATACTTGTTGATCAAACCTTCAAATAGTTCTCCAGCTGCAATGATCGGTTCTTTGTTGGCCAAGGCAACCCGCTGTCCTGCTTTCAAAGCTTCAACAATAGGTAATAATCCAACAAAACCGATTAACGCCATTACAATCGTGTCGACCGGGATTTTAGCAAGATCCTGCCGCGCTTTTTCTCCCCAAGAAACCTCTACAGAGGGAAATAGCCTTTGCAATTCAACAGCATCTTCTTCTTGACTCACTACAACATAACTCGGTTGCCATTGCTTGATTTGTCGAGTCAGAAGCTTTAGATTTTTACCTGCGCACAATCCGATAACCTTGATTTGATCAGGAAATTGTTCTGCTACCGATAAAGTTTGTGTACCAATGGATCCTGTAGACCCAAATATTGTAATACGCTTCATCTCAATTTCACTCATTAACCTCTCTAAAAAACATGTCGCTGAAACAAGATCACTACAAAAACAACCAGAATCCATGAATCAAAGCGGTCTAAAACCCCACCATGACCCGGCAATAGTGTTCCTGAGTCCTTGATCGTATATTCTCTTTTCAATGAGGATTCCACTAAATCCCCAATTTGAGCCGTTAAACCACCCAACAGACCAAGAATCGCAAAATGCAAAAGAGAGCGTTGCATGATAAGACCCATCAATAACATCACAATGACCGCTCCGGCTAAACCGCCGATTATGCCTTCGGCGCTTTTATTGGGACTAATCTCCGGAAAGGGATGATTCTTACCGAAGAAATACCCTGCTAAGTACGCGAAAATATCATAAGACCAGGTCAATAAACAGACGATAAGAATCCAAGCCAGTCCTTCTTCGCCCGATCTTAAATAATAGGCAAACCAAAACGGAGGAATAATGTAGAGAGCTACAAAACAGTTCATTGCTAAGCTGTTTAAGGAAAATGACGGGAATAACAAGACTTTTTTTGCCAAGAGATAAACAAGAAAGCCAAAAAAAAGCCAAATCAGATTTCTTTCCGCTAACGGTTGAGTAAAAAATGCCCCGCAGACCAAGAAAGCAATGGCGGGAAGGTCGATCTGTATTCCTTTCGGCTCTACCATGTTCTTCAGTTCATTGGCTGCCAATAGAACAATTCCAATAAAGAAAATACTCAATGGCCATGAGCCGAGGAAAAGAAACGCTAAAAAAATCGGCGCCCAAACGAATATTGTCACCGTGCGTTGAAACATGATAGTTCCTCCTCAAAGGCTTAAGAATTAAACGCCTCCGAATCTACGATTTCTACCTGCATACTCGAGAAGTATTTTTTCCAGGAGATTTCCGTTCATCTCGGGCCAATACTCTTTTGCAAAGTAAAACTCCGCATAAGCCGACTCCCACAATAGGAAATTAGATAGCCTTTGCTCTCCTCCGGTTCGAATGATCAAATCCGGATCCGGCAACATCGGTTGATCCAAATACGATTGAAACAATGCTTCATTAAGTGAACCGGCTTCTATTTTTGAAGATTGTAAATCTGGAAGAAGCTTTTGAATCGCTCGAATGATTTCGTCCCGACCTCCATAATTAAAGGCTAAATTTATGATCAATCCTTGGTTCTCTTTGGTTGCTTCCACACCCCGTAAAATTGCCTTCATGGTGTTTTCGGGAACACCTACGGCTTTTCCGCTGATGACTAGCTTCGATTGATTGGCCATCATTTCAGGTAAATCTTGATCGATAAACTCAATGGGAAGCCGCATTAAGAAGTCCACCTCTTGTTGACTCCTTTTCCAATTTTCAGTAGAAAAAGTATAAAACGTTACGACTTGAATTCCTAAAGAGCCACATTTTCGGATCACCTTACGCATGGCTTCCATACCGGCTTGATGACCTACTGTTCGAGGCATCAATCTTTGTTGAGCCCACCGGCCGTTGCCATCCATAATAAATGCAAGATGTCGAGGAATTGGGCTCTCCTTCAAGCTACTCATTACGGTTCACCCCATCACTTAAAAAATTCAAAAAAATAGTAGTACTGCCGGGATGCAAGCATAAACTCACACCCGGCAGATGGAGATCTTTTCAATTATACTGCCATGATATCCTTTTCCTTGGCGCTGATTACAACGTCAACTTCTTTGATAAATCGATCGGTAATCTTTTGAC
>CAZAFY010000002.1:0-24973 GCA_964484445.1 uncultured Eubacteriales bacterium | reverse complement strand
TCTTCAAATATGCAGCCAACTATGGTCGTTTGGCCATTATGATCGGTTTCGGAGCATCTTTCGGAAACACCGTTATGGCTCGTATCTCCCTGTTGATCGGTCGTCTTACCTTCTTGTTTGGTAACTGGCTAGGTTTGCTCTAAACTCTTCAAAGAAAAATTACAAAAGCGTGCTTCTCCTGGAGGGAGAAGCACGCTTTCTAATATCTGACAATCTATGACATTACATAATTAGGATAGTACACTGTCAAAAGAAAACGGTTTCCAACACGAACATTTACCCCTTTGATGTATTAAAATAGAGGAATTCACCTTTCAAAATCGAATTAAAGGGGTGAATATTGTCTTATGAAAGGGGTTATTTCTTATGATCAAAGTCGCCATCAATGGATTTGGGCGCATCGGCCGCTTGGCTACAAGAATGCTGGTAGACCATTCTGAACTTCAACTGGTAGCAATCAACAGTAATGGCAGCGTGGAAAGCTCCGCACATCTTTTCAAATATGATTCCAACTATGGCCCATGGAAAGGTACCGTCGAGACACAAGAAAATTTGATGATCGTGAACGGTAAGAAAATTCGTTATTCTTCAGAGCGCGAACCGCAAAATTTGCCTTGGTCCGATTTGAACGTAGACTTAGTGATTGACTGCACCGGTAAATTTACTGAACGTGAAAAGGCCATGCTGTATCAAAAAGTCGGAGTTAAGAAAGTCCTGTTGTCAGCGCCGGGTAAGAAAGAAGATGTCACCCTGGTTATGGGTGTCAATGAAGAAATGTATGACCCCAAAGAGCATTTTCTGATCTCAAATGCTTCCTGCACCACCAATTGCCTTGCTCCGGTAGCAAAAGTATTGCATGAAGTGTTCGGAATCGAAAAAGGCCTAATGACTACCATCCATGCTTATACCAATGATCAAGTTACCTTAGATAAATCACACAAAGATTTGCGCAGAGCCAGAGCAGCGGCGTTGTCGATCATCCCCACCACCTCCGGAGCCACAAAAGCCGTAGCACAAGTTTTGCCGGCATTAAAGGGTAAACTAAATGGCTTAGCTTTACGTGTTCCTACTCCTACTGTCTCAATTGTCGACCTTGTTGTGGACACTGAAAAACCGGTCACGGTCGAGAGTGTCAATGCAGCTTTTGAAAAAGCAGCCGTAACCACCATGAAAGGTATTCTCCATGTCACTTATGATCCTGTAGTTTCTGTTGACCTCAAAGGTTCTGATTACAGTGCCATTGTCGACGGCCAATTGACCATGGTCATGGGGGATCATCAAGTCAAAGTTCTTGCTTGGTACGATAACGAATGGGGCTATACCTGCCGACTCTGTGAAATGGCAGCTTATATTGCAGCGAAAGGGTTCTAAAGACGAATTCGCATAAACAGGGCGGTTTCATCTACCGCTTTGTTTTTGTTACAAAGGAGGTTCTTAGTATGCAAAAGAAAACAGTGAAAGATTACGAATTGCAGGGTAAAAAGGTTTTACTGCGTGTCGACTTTAACGTGCCAACCGATGATGCTGGTCAGATCACCAATGACACCAGAATTCGGGCAGCTCTTCCTACTATAGAGTACATTTTAAAGCAAGGTGGCTCTGCGATATTGACCAGTCATTTTGGCAGACCGAAAGGCAAGGTCCAAGACAAGTTCCGTCTTACCGCTGTGGCTGCTCGTGTTGAAGAATGCTTAGGACATTCCATTTTCTACAGTAAGGAATTCGTTGGTGAAGAATCAAGAAAACTAGCTGCTTCATTAAAGCCAGGCCAGGTTTTATTGCTGGAGAATAGTCGGTTTCATCCCGGTGAAGAAGCAAATGACCCAAACTTAGCCAAAGAGCTTGCCTCCTATGCCGATTTATTTATTAATGATGCTTTTGGAGCGGCGCATCGTGCCCATGCAACCACAGCTGGGGTTGCAGACTATTTGCCCTCCGGTGCTGGTTTTCTCATGGAAAAAGAGATCGAGTATTTGGGGAAAGCCTTAGAGCAACCGGAGCGCCCGTTTGTGGCAGTCATCGGGGGCGCTAAAGTTTCCGATAAAATCGAAGTTTTGATGAACTTACTCAAGAAAGTCAATGCTCTGATTATCGGTGGCGGCATGGCGAACACTTTTCTATTGGCGCAAGGGATATCCATGGGTTCGTCGTTAGTCGAAACCGATAAAACAGAATTAGCACGAGAGATTATGGCAGAAGCAAAAAAAATGAAGGTGCAATTGTTGTTGCCTGTCGATTTGGTGGTTGCCGATGCCATTGCTGAATCGGCCGTTGCAAAGGTTGTATTGCCCGGTGAATTAGAAGATAAAGAAATGGCACTGGATATTGGACCGGAAACCATTGAAAATTATGCTAAAGTCTTGAGAGAAGCCAAAACAGTGGTTTGGAATGGACCGATGGGCGTTTTTGAAATTCCGGCTTTTGCTAAAGGTACGTATGGCATTGCACAGGCTATTGCTGATTCACAAGCCATTTCAGTCATCGGGGGCGGCGATTCCGTTGCTGCAGTGGAAAAGGCGGGTCTAACTAAAAGGATGAGTCATATTTCTACCGGGGGCGGAGCTTCCTTGGAATTTTTGGAAGGAAAGATTCTCCCCGGGATCGATTGTTTGAGTAACAAGTAGGAGAGTGTAATGAAGAAAAAAATGATCATCGGCAACTGGAAGATGAATTTGTTGTATCCGGAAGCTCATGACTTGTTGCAAAAACTGGCTGCATATACGCTACCGTCACATCTTATCGCTGGAGTTTGTCCTTCGTTTCTATGGATTCCTTTGGCTGTTGAACAGCTTCGGGAGCGTCATTGGATCGTTGCCGGTCAAAATATACATGCAGCAACCTCTGGAGCGTATACCGGTGATATATCAGCACCGATGCTGCATAGTGCCGGTTGTAGCCATTGTTTGGTAGGTCACAGCGAACGACGGCAAGGGTATGGCGAAAGCGACGATGAAGTTGCCGAGAAGGTTGTATCTTTGCTTGCCGCAGGAGTAACACCGATTCTTTGTGTCGGTGAGACCTTGGAGGAACGCGAATCGAATCAAGCAGAAACCGTAGTGCGACGACAAGTTTTTTCGGTTTTGAAAGAACTAAGCCCTGAAGCAGGGTTATTTCCCATTGCATATGAACCGGTCTGGGCGATAGGCACCGGTGTGCATTGTGATCCGGAGACTGCCAAAGTAATGATGCAACAGATTCGTCAAGAAATAGCTTATCAGAGAGATGAAAAGCAAGCCGAAGAGGTTACCTTATTATACGGCGGGAGTGTCAAAGCCAGTAATATTGCTGAATACCTCCAGATCAGTGAGATCGACGGGGCCTTGGTTGGCGGTGCCAGCTTAAAAGTCACGGATTTTTTAGCCATCCTGGACCAAGCCGGAGGGGTGAAGCATGCAAGGAACACCTAAACCTGTCGTCTTGTGTATTTTAGATGGCTGGGGTTTATCCCCTTCGAGAGAAGCCAATGCCTTTGTTTCAGCAAAAACCCCTCAATTAGAAGCACTCTTTTCGCAATATCCCTGGACGACCTTAGAGGCCAGTGGGGTCGAAGTGGGCTTGATTCCGGGGCAAATGGGTGACAGTAACGTTGGTCATCTCAATATAGGCGCCGGTCGGGTGGTTTATCAATGGCTGGGCTTGCTGAATCGCGCCATAACTTCGGGCACTTTTGAACAAAATCAGGTGATTCGCAATTCGATTTTGAAAGCCAAAGCCAACAATTCGGCATTGCATCTTTTTGGCCTTCTTTCCGATGGAGGAGTCCATAGTCATATTGAACACGTGATCAAAATTTTAGAGATCGCAGATCAATTAGATTTTCGTAACCTATATTTGCATGCCTTTCTCGATGGACGTGATGTTCCGCCACAGAGTGCCGCTATCTATTTGATGCAAATCGAAGAAGCGCTCAAGATCTGGAAGGTAGGACAAATCGCTACGGTGAGTGGCCGTTTTTATGGCATGGATCGTGACAAGCGATGGGATCGTACCGAGAAATTTTGGCGTGCTTTGACTGAAAATCGGGGGCTTACCGCCGAATCAGCCTTACTAGCCATAGAATCTGCGTATGCTCAAAATATAACCGATGAATTTGTTGAACCCACCGTATTACCGGGGGCAAATCCTTTGCGTGACGGGGACTCCGTTTTCTTCTTTAATTTTCGAGCGGATCGAAGCCGACAATTGGCGTATGCCTTAACAGATCCTAAGTTCAAGGGTTTTCATCGCTCGATCTGGCCAAAGGTTGAAGTCGCCTCTATGACCGAGATCCAAGAAGATCTCCAATTCCCGGTGGCTTTTTGTCCGGTCGATATGAACCAAACCTTGGGAGAAGTTCTCTCAAAAGCCGGTAAAACCCAATTTAGGGTAGCTGAAACCGAAAAGTACGCCCATGTAACCTTCTTTTTTAACGGTGGAGCCGAAAAAGAATTTCCCGGAGAAAAGAGACTGCTGATCCCTTCACCCAGAGTAGCCACTTATGACTTACAACCCGAAATGAGTGCTCCGGCGATATCCGAGGCACTGACAAAGGCGATTCAAAGCAATCAATATGATTTTATTTTGGTCAACTTTGCCAACGGAGATATGGTGGGTCACACAGGGAACTGGCAAGCGGCTTTAACAGCCATGGAAACCTTAGACCGGGTCGTGGGAAAGTTGGTAGAAGATCTAGCAGAAAAAGATGCTGTGCTACTGCTTACCGCAGATCATGGCAACATAGAACAAATGCTAGATGAAGGTACCGGAGAGCCTCATACTGCGCATACCTGTAATCCGGTTCCCTTTATCATGGTATCGAACCGATCCTCCCTCCGGTTGAGAAACCAGGGAAGATTGGCGGATATAGCCCCTACGATTTTGGAGATTATGGCGTTAGAACAACCACAGGAGATGACGGGGCTTTCGTTGATTTGGAATCAAGAAAAGGAGATTGAAGATCATGAATAGTACAATCATTACCGACATTTTTGCCAGAGAAATTTTGGATTCCCGTGGCAATCCTACGGTCGAGGTAGAGGTAACTTTGGAGTGTGGTGCTTTAGGACGCGCTGCGATTCCCTCCGGTGCTTCAACGGGCTCGTACGAAGCAGTCGAGTTGCGCGATGGCGATAAAACACGATATATGGGAAAAGGCGTTTTGAAAGCAGTACATAATGTGAATGATGAGATCGCTGAAGAGATCATTGGCATGGATGCTTTAGATCAAGCGGCCCTCGATGAAGCCCTGATCGCTTTAGATGGCACCCCCAACAAAGAAAGATTAGGTGCTAATGCAATTTTGGGAGTCTCTTTAGCAGCAGCCAAAGCGGCTGCAGAAGCGGTAGGCCTTCCTTTGTATCAATATATTGGCGGAGTTTCCGCTAGAACGTTACCGATTCCCATGATGAACATCCTCAACGGCGGCAAACATGCTGATAATAATGTCGATATTCAAGAATTCATGGTGATGCCAGTAGGTGCCCCATCTTGGACGGAAGCCTTGCGTATGGGTGCAGAAGTGTATCATAACCTTCGTGCTGTTCTGAAAGCAAAAGGGTATCAAACAGCAGTTGGTGACGAAGGCGGCTTCGCACCAAACTTGTCCAGTAACGAAGAAGCCTTAGAAGTCATTGTCGAAGCAATCAATAAAGCAGGGTATCATGCTGGTAAAGATATTTTTATTGCTGTAGATGCTGCAGCCAGCGAGTTTTTTGCTGACGGTAAATATCATTTGGCAGGTGACGGATTGACCTTGACCTCTGCTGAAATGGTTGCCTATTGGGCCGATAAAGCCGAACGATATCCCATTATCTCGCTCGAAGACGGGTTGGCCGAAGATGATTGGGAAGGATATCAACTGTTGACCCAAGTTATGGGCACCAAGATCCAATTGGTGGGAGACGATATTTTTGTAACCAATATGGAGAGATTATCTCGCGGGATCCGCATGGGAGTCAATAACTCCATTTTAATAAAGCTGAACCAAATCGGAACCCTGACTGAAACCTTAGATTGTATTGAAATGGCCAAACGAGCCGGTTATACGGCGGTGATCTCGCACCGCTCCGGAGAAACCGAAGATACGACAATCGCCGATTTCGTCGTTGCTACCAATGCCGGACAAATCAAAACCGGAGCTCCCAGCCGAACAGACCGCGTATCGAAATTCAACCAATTACTGCGTATTGAAGAACGACTGGGTGGCGGAATCTACCCGGGTATGGCAGCATTTTATAACTTAAAGAAATAATTTTATCAAAAGAACGGCTCCTACGATTCGTAGGAGCCGTTCTTTTGTTGCGAATTTGTGGAACAAAGTGGCATGGTAAAGGTAAAGCAGCAGCCTCCTAGAGGGTCGTTATTGACGGTGATCGTCTCTGCATGGGCTTCAACCAACGACCGGACGATCGGTAACCCTAACCCGGTTCCTTCTTTGCTCCGAGATTGATCAGCCTTGTAGAATCTGTCCCAGATGTAGGGTAAATCCTGCTCCGCAATACCTGGACCGTTGTCCTGAATGGTAATCTCCATTTTATTATCTGCACGAATACCAATAATCTTAATCTGTCCCTGATCGGGAGCGAATTTCGATGCATTAGAAAGCAAATTGGTAAAAATTTGTTCTAAGCGATCCGGATCTGCCAAAATGCAGGGATTTTCCTGATCGAAACGAAAGATATATTGCTGATGCGGTTTTTTACTGGCACTCTTACAGCGCTCGATCATTCTTTGCAACATCGGAATCAAGTTGATTTCCGTGGGGCGCAAAACCATTTGACCGGATTCAATATAAGAAAGCTCCAAAAGATCTTGGATCATTTGAGATAAGCGCACGGTTTCTTTTTGGATGATACCTAAGTAGCGAGCGGAGGCATCTAAGGGAATGGTTTCATCAAGGATTCCTTCCACGAAGCCTCGAATGGAAGTTAAGGGTGTTCGCAACTCATGAGAAACATTGGCAACAAAAGCCTTGCGTTGTAGCTCAAGGGTGTACGATTCAGTGATGTCTTTTAAAACCATCATCGTGCCGGTTTTTCTGCCACTGCGTTCTAGGACAGGAGACAGAGTAACAGCTACGTATTGATCCGGTGTAAAAGAAAGAACTTTTGTTATAATGTCTTCTTCATAGGTAGTAAGAAAATCAACCAAGACCGCCGGCAAATCCAAAGCGCTCAAAGGCTTCCCCTGTAATGGGATATTAGAGGAGACATGCAGCAGTTGCTGGGCGACAGGATTAAATAAAACCACGCTACCGTCGTTTTGAGTAGCGATCACACCTTCCGTCAAGGAGCGGAGCAAATTTTCCATGCGGCCTTTTTCAGTAATCAATGAATCCACACTTATTTGTAGCGATTGAGAGAGGTTGTTGAAGCTATGGATCAAATCCCCGATTTCATCCTCCTCATGATAAGCAATCGTTACAGCGTAATTTCCGCGGGCCATGGCTTGGGCTGCAATATTCAGGGCATTCAAGGGCTGTGTGATACTTCGAGTAAAGAAATAAGCGAGTCCCAAAGCCGTAATTGCACTAAAGCCGACCATAAGGAGAGCTTGTTTTTGAATCAGAGAAGAAAACGTACCAAAAACAGCCAAGGGTGTTTCCATGTATAGGGCACCAATGGTCGTATAAATGCCATTATTGTTATGAACAATGGGGAAAGCCAAGGTCAGAGCGTATTGATCGAGGCGCGAATTATAACCCTGATGAGAAATCTGTTGATTTTGCATCAAGGCTTGAATCTCGTTCTCAGGCAGTATTTCACCTCTGAAATTAGCATTGTAACCTGCTGAGGTCACCAGGACTTGTCCGGAGCGATCGACCAGAAAAACCTGGGCATCGGAAAAGTATTCAATGGTAGTCAAGATCTGCTGCATGACGTCGTAGCTGGTTTGCCCCTCAAAATAGACACCAATGCTGGGGATGATCAAGCGAGCTTCTTCTTCTAATTTCACTTTGGCAGCTTGCGATAAATAATTGACCAATTGGCTGGGTAAGAATACACCTAATGTCAACAGGGTAACCACAATGACAATGATGAAACTGCCAAAAAGTTTTTTGAATAAACTGCGAACATGCAGCTTCTTCACGCCTCAGTCACCTCGAATTTGTAACCGATTCCCCAGATTGTCTTAATCGACCAGCCTCTCGGTTCGGCGACATTGAATTTTTCACGGAGACGTTTGATATGAACATCGACGGTACGTGCGTCTCCAAAATACTCGTACCCCCAAACGTGTTCTAATAATTGCTCGCGGCTGAACACCCGGTTGGCGTTTTTGGCTAAAAACCAGATCAGTTCCGTTTCTTTGGGTGTCAAATTAACAATGATTTCATCTATGGTGATCACTCTTTGAATCAGATTCATATAAAGATTGCCAAAGCGCAGTTCATCTTTTTGATCATCTAAATCAACTTTGATACTGCGGCGCATGACAGCCTTGATACGAGCCATGAGTTCTTTGGTACTGAAGGGTTTGGTTACATAATCATCGGCGCCGATTTCCAGTCCGGTGACTTTATCCGGCTCTTCTCCCTTGGCCGTGATCATGATGACCGGAAAATCCATGGTTTTGCGAATCTCTCGAATGACTTGCCAGCCATCTTTTTTGGGAAGCATGATATCCAATAACATGAGAGAGGGTTGTAGGAGCTTGGCCTGTTCAATGGCCGCATCGCCATCGGCAGCATGATGACATTCGTAGCCTTCTTTTTCAAGATAAAGGGCTAAAAGCTCTCTGATATTCGGATCATCATCCACAATAAGTACGCGGGGTTTCATGGTTCGACACCTCGTTTCACAAAATTCTATCATCTTATAGAATAGCACATTTTTGTGAATCTTTCAAATAATGTACTAAATTTCACACAACGTTCATTTTCTTTTTCATACAGATTTTGTATAATCAAAAACAGAGAATTGAGGCGAAAGGGGCGTCTTTCATGGTATCAAAATGGAAATCCAAATGGACTGCACTCGGCAAGAGAAAAAAGGGTTGGATGGTTGGGCTAGTCGTTGTACTGATCGGCTTATTTGCTATAACGCTCTGGGCTCAGAATCGTGGCACCGGTATTGCTATGCCGGGAGCGGCTATGTTGCGCAGTGTTACAGTGACCAAAGGCTCCTTTCAAGAAACGATCACGGGTTCGGGAAGCATTCAAGCCATTGATAAAGCAACCTTATATGCGCGTGTTATGGGGAATTTGAGCCAAGTGTTGGTTGAAGATGAGCAGATGGTCGAGAAGGATCAGCTGCTGTTTGTCATCGAAAGTCCGCAAACGGAAGCCGCCTTGGAATTGGCAAGATATAACTATGCTTTAGCAAAGCAGAATTATGATAAATTAGCGCTGGAGAATCTGAGTGGATCCGTGGATCTAAGAGATGCAGCGCTGTTGATCACCCAGACCAAAGCAGCGTATCAGACAGCCATTGAGAACAAGCAGAACTTAGTCGTGAAAGCCGAAGCAAATGGTACTGTTACCGACCTGCCTTTGAAAGTGAGCGATTCGTTCAGTGTAGGAACCCCTTTAGTTTACGTGGGCGATGACGACGGCGGAGTAGAGACGGAGAATGAAATCCTGTTACAGAAGGCTCGATTTAATCTGGAACAAGCCCAGAAGGCAGTCGATGCCTTGCGTATTGTAGCTGAATACGACGGCACGGTCGTCGATATTCCTGTGGTTGTGGCTGAAGATGTTGTAACCGGTCAGACCTTGCTTAAACTCGATGAACCAGAAAGAGATCGTAGCGACTCCGCGGCCTACGCATTACGAATCAGCCAAGCGGAAGTCAATCTTGCCAACCGCAAAGCGGCGTTAGCAGGCTTAGAAATTCGTGCCCCTATAAGCGGACGGGTCAGTGATCTGGGGATTAGTGTAGGCGATACGGTCAATTTACAAACCTTGGTAGCGATTTTGGGCGATCATCGTTTCATGGAAGTAGAGGTGATGGTTCCTCAAAATCAAATCAACGGTATTGAGATTGGTAACCAGGCGAATTTGACCATCAATGCCGTCAACAAGACCTTCACCGGCAAGGTTTCCTCTATTTCAAAGGTTTGGAGTCTGGTCAATGGCACCGTATCTTATCCGGTCACCCTTCTTCTTGACCAAGAGGATGAGCGCTTGACGGTGGGCATGAGCGTCATCGCCTCGGTTTTCAGCAGTAGTGAGAACGTCAGCAGTGCCTATGGGCTTCGAGGTAACTTAAAAAGCAGCACTCAGCAAACCTTGACCTCAAAGGCAAGTGGCACCGTGATTTCTGTTAATGCGAAGAATGGTCAATGGTTGAACCAAGGTGATTTAATAGCGGTTTTGGAGAACGATGATCTGGTAGTTGCCTATGAACAAGCATTGAAGGATTTGCAAGATGTGCGAGCAACCACGATCAGTGCAAAGTCCTCTGCAACCGTCAGTCAGGTTTTGGTTAAGAAGGGCGATATTGTTGAGAAAGGGCAATTGCTGATGACACTGAGGAGTCATTTGGCAGAGGCAAATTTAAAGCAAGCCGAAAAAGAATTTCAAGATCTCTACAACAAAGGCAATCACCGTTATAGTGCAAGAGTGAGTGGTAAGATACAAGAAATCCATGTTCAAATCGGTCAACGCGTACAGGTCGGAGAAGTTCTTTTAACTTTGCAAAATGAGGAGATTGTTGCAGCCGAGGCGAAAGCAGCTGCCAATTATCAGTCGGCACACGCTGCCTATGGAGCCATGATCAAGAATCCGGCAGCAGGAACATTGGCAAAGGCATGGGTGAATCTGGTGCAGGCCGAGGCGAATGTAGCCGATGCGGAGCGTAATTATGGCTATCTCACGGTAGAGGCCCCGATCTCCGGTAAAGTCTTTGTCAGACCCAATTTCGATGTCGGGGATCAGGTCGTTGCGGACAGTCAGTTGGCGGCACTTTACGACATGAGCGTGATGCAATTGGTTGTCAATATCGATGAAATTGACGTCGCTAAAATCGAAGTTGGTATGAGCTGTAATGTAACCTTAGATGCTTTGCCCGACCGAATCTACCAGGGCGTAGTCGACCGGATTTCGCAAGAGGGAACTGCCAAAGATGGGGTTGCTACCTATGCGGTTACAGTGAATGTTCCCAACCCGACGTTGATCAAAACGGCGATGACCGCCACTGCTGACATAGTGATTTTCACCTTAGAAGATACGATTGCAATCCCTAAGTCTGCCTTACAAGCCGGGGGAGAAACAGCAGACCGAAAAATGGTGTATTTGTTGAATGATCGCGGAGGTATGGAAGAACGATACGTGACCATTGGTCGCACTACTGAAACCATGGTGGTGATTCTAGACGGCCTTCAAGAAGGAGAAAAGGTAATCACAACCAAGATCGGTCGGATCCAATAAGGAAAGGAGGGCGAACCATGTCACAACCTCTGATCGAAATGCAGGAACTCAGCAAGACATATCTCATGGGAGATACCAAGGTTCACGCCCTTCGTGGAGTGAGTTTGAGCATCGCTTCCGGAGAATTTGTCGCGATTATGGGGCCTTCAGGTTCGGGGAAATCGACCTTGATGAATATGCTGGGTTGCTTAGATCGACCCGATCAAGGCGTCTGGCGACTAAACGGGGAAGAGATTGGAAGTTTGAGTGATGATCAGTTAGCGACAATCCGGAACCATACCGTAGGCTTTATCTTTCAAAACTTTAATCTTCTGAGTCGTTCTTCGGCCTTAAAGAACGTGGAATTGCCTCTCTTGTATCGAGGCCTCAAACAAGAGCAACGTCGTCAACTCGCTACAGAAGCGTTAAGCAGAGTGGGGTTAGCCGACCGTTTGCATCATAAGCCTAAAGAACTCTCCGGTGGGCAACAACAACGGGTGGCGATCGCTCGAGCTTTGGTAGGCGATCCCAAGATCATTCTAGCCGATGAACCAACCGGGAATTTAGACAGCCGTAGCGGCTTGGAAATCATGTCGATTTTACAGGAGTTGAATCAGCAGGGCAGAACCTTGATCATGGTCTCGCACGATCCAGCCATTGCAGAACAATGTCATCGGATTATTCGCTTACTGGACGGACGGGTCGTCTCAGATCAGAGTAATGCTCATCCGGTTTCCGCCAAAGAGCGCTTAGCCAAACTTCCTCCCCCCGATGAGGAGGTGGCTCAATGAATTTTTCAGAATCGACGAGTTCTGCTTGGGAGAGCATTTTAGTCAACAAGATGAGATCAATTTTGACCGCTTTAGGGATCATCATTGGGGTGGCCGCGGTCATTGCTATGTTGTCAGTGGGGGAAAGTGGAAAGAATACAATCACCAACCAGATCAGTGGTATGGGTACCAATCTGATCATGCTGAACTCAAACAGTAGCAGTTTTCGCTTCAGCTTACAAGCAGCAGAATTTATGAAAGAAAACAGTCCGCATGTGGCTTCTGCAGTGCCTAGCGTGACCTCCAGACAATCAATTCGCTATGCTGGGACCGCAGAGAGCAAAACCGTAGAAGGAGTCACAGAAGACTACCTCAGCGTGCGTAATCGAACTATTTTAGAAGGAGATTTTTTCAGCCAGGAGCATCTCCAGTATTATCGAAAAGTTGTGGTAATCGGTAACCAAATTGCCAAAGATTTTTTTGGTGACAGTTACGCGGTAGGGGAGAAGATTCGTATCGGAGGACAGAGTTTTGAAGTCATCGGCACCCTAGTTGAAAAAGGGAGCTCTATGGGCCAAAATATGGATGAAGTGATTTTGTTACCCTTGACCACCCTGCAACGTCTGATCGGCCGAACTACGATTTCAAACATCTATTTTGCAGCGACCGACAGCAACAGCACAAAATTGGCAATGGCAGAAATTGAAAGCTCGTTACGGGCTCTCTATGGCAGTAGAGCAGATCGCACCAATGTTTATTTTATCAGTTCCATGGATGATTTACTGGCAACGATCAATACTGCGACCCAAACATTGACCATTATGTTAGCCGGGATCGCCGGTATTTCTTTGCTGGTGGGTGGAATCGGTATAATGAATATCATGTTGGTCTCGGTGACGGAACGAACCCGGGAAATCGGTGTTCGTAAAGCCATGGGTGCCAAACGGCGAGATATTCTGATTCAGTTTTTAATTGAGGCTGTGATATTATCCTTATTTGGCGGCGTGGTCGGATTGCTTTTGGGAATCGGCATTGCCTTGGGGATTAGTACCTTCGCCGGCTGGGCTCCTTACATATCGGTTTCGGCTATTATTATGGCACTCACCTTTTCGATCAGCATCGGCATCTTCTTTGGACTATATCCAGCGAATCGCGCCTCAAAATTGGATCCCATTGAAGCCCTGCGCTACGAATAAGACGCTTGATTTTCTCTCTGTAAGGTTGTATACTAAGACCAATAAATCAATATCAAGGATGCAATGACAAGAACAATGCTCTCTACCCTGATTCAGAGACATGGTGGTTGGTGTGAACCATGACAGGCAAGAGCTGATCCATTCTTGGAGCAATCGATGAAATTCGAAGGGTGGCACCCTTTATCGTGCTTTCGAGAGGTTGACAGACTCTGTCAACAAGTTGGGTGGCAACGCGGAGATCCTTCGTCCCATGCAGTAAAACGTATGGCACGAAGGATTTTTTATATCTCTTCGTGCAGAAAAGGAGTGAAGAACCATGATCGATATTCGACTCATTCGCAGCAATCCGGATTTAGTCAAAGAAAACATGCGCAAAAAATTCCAAGAGGCAAAGATCAATCTTGTGGACGAAGTCTTTGAATTGGACATGCAGTTGCGGGAATGCAAGACCAAAGCCGACACCTTACGAGGACAACGCAACAGTGTCAGCAAAGAAATCGGTAAACTGATGGGTCAGGGCAAGCGCGAAGAAGCAGACGCCATGAAACAGCAGGTTGCGGAGATTGCTGCCCAGTTAGAAGAACTCAAACACCGCGAAGAGGTCCTACCCGATGAAATCAGGCAACGAATGCTGATTATCCCTAACATCATCGATGAAACTGTTCCCTTAGGCAAAGATGACTCTGAGAATGTAGAAATCGAACGCTTTGGGGAAGCCGTCGTGCCCACACATGAAATTCCATATCATCTTGAGATGATGGAACAACTGCAAGGCATAGATTTAGATTCCGCTCGTAAAACCACCGGTGCCGGTTTCTATTATTTAGAAGGTGATGTGGCCAGATTGCAGTCGGCCGTACTCTCCTATGCTCGGGACTTCATGATTGACCGCGGCTTTACCTATTGCATTCCTCCCTTCATGATCCGCAGCAGTGTGGTGACCGGGGTAATGAGCTTTGCCGAAATGGACAATATGATGTATAAAATCGAAGGCGAAGACCTATACCTAATCGGTACCAGTGAACATTCCATGATCGGCAAATTTATCGACAGCATCACCGATGAAGCAGAACTCCCCATTGCTTATACCAGCTACTCCCCCTGTTTCCGCAAAGAAGTCGGCGCTCATGGCATTGAAGAGCGAGGGGTGTATCGGGTCCATCAATTTGAAAAGCAAGAAATGATCGTGGTTTGTCATCCGGAAGAAAGCAAAAAGTGGTTTGAGAAAATGTATAGCAATACGGTTGAGTTCTTCCGTTCTTTAGACATACCGGTGCGTACGCTAGAGTGTTGTTCTGGGGATTTGGCAGATCTCAAAGTCAAAAGCATCGATGTGGAAGCCTGGAGCCCCAGACAGCAGAAGTTTTTTGAAGTCGGCAGCTGCTCTAATTTAGGCGATGCACAAGCTCGAAGATTGGCGATTCGAGCCAAAGGGGAAGAGGGGACCTATTTCCCCCACACCCTTAATAATACAGTCGTCGCACCACCGCGCATGCTGATCGCCTTTATGGAGAATAATTTACAAGCAGATGGGCGAATCCATATTCCTACCGCGCTTCAGCCTTATATGGGCGGGAAAGAATGGTTGGAAGTCCCCCGCAAACGAGGAGGGAATGGCCAATGAAATTCATTCACACACCGTACTCCTTAAAGCAAGCCGGTCATTATACGCCGGGAATTGTCAGCCATGGTATGCTTTATATTTCGGGACAATTACCACGGGATCCGGCCACTGGCAAGATTCCTGAAGGGATCCTGGCACAAACAAGGCAAGTGTTTGCCAATCTAGAATTGGTTCTGCACAGTGCCGGGGTTGGTAAAGAAGCTGTGGTCTCCTGTCGTATTTATGTCAGCGATATTCAGCTTTGGGACGAAATCAATCTAGAATATGCCGCCTTTTTTGGTAATCACAAACCAGCCAGAGCGTTGATCCCGGTTTCTACCTTGCATTATGGTTGCTTGCTTGAATTGGAAGCGATTGCGGAACTCGATGCAGAATAATTGAACACAAAAAAGTGAGCATCTCCCGTTTTTGGAAGATGCTCACTTTTTTGTGGTATTGTTACACTCCGGCGTTGACCACGAGCAGGTAGAAAAGGGTAATGATCAAACCAATACCAAAGAGCATCAGTTCTTGTGCTAAGGTCTGCGCATACTTGCTGGGAGAAACATAACCGCGGCTGTATAGCGCAAAATGATCATCGGTGCCTTCTACGATATGGGGACGTTTATTCGAGAAGATGGTTTCTTGGATCAAGGTCAATAGCCAACCGGAGGCAGAGTGGAAAATTCGAGCGAAAAGTGCTCCCACAAAGACCAACGTTTGAATGACCGGTAGATAAAAATCACGTTCTAAATCGATGAACGCAGGGATCAAACGCAAGCTCGATTTACCGTCACGCGTGGTCAGGAGCATACGAACAACCAGGAAGAAGAGAACGATGCCGATTCCAATGGAGGTCAGCGCGCCTTTAAGGTTAATCCATGAGAACCAGTGAATCGCATGAGGGTGAACATGAAAGAAGTCGGCCGTATAATGGAGTAGTTCGTTGTAGAATAGATCCGGCAGAGCACCAAAGACGACAAGCCCAAGTGTGGCAACGCCAATGGCAGCACCGGTTGCCAGATCGGGTTTCACAGCACCATGACCATGTGTGTCTTGATGAGGATCTTCGTGTGCAACCGATTTTTGAACAAACAAGATTACAAACAACTTGGTCATATAGGCTAAGGTCAAACCTCCGGCCAGTAAAAAGAGCACCTCAATAAAAGACAAGAGCGAATGTTGCCAGACATGCATGTTTTCAACAATGGCTTCGTGGATCAAAGTCTTGCTGATATAACCGGCTAGGCCGGGGATTCCGGCTAACGACAAACCACCGATCATAAAGCATGCCATGAGGAACCAACTTCCCTGTCCGGCACCTCGAAGCTGATTGAGGTCGTTTGTATGATACCTTTTGTAGAAGACACCGGCACTGACAAACAAGACCAACTTGGTAAGCGCATGATTGACAACGTGTAAGAGTGCTCCTCCCGCTGCTAGGGTAGTGTCGTGGTTTGCGGTAAGCAAGGAAACAGCCACCATAATAAAACCGATTTGAGACAGGCTGGAACAGGCTAAGGTGCGTTTGAGATCATCTGAAATCAAGGCTAAAAAGGCACCCAAGAGCATGGTGATCGTCCCTAACCATAAGAGCAGAAGAGCAAACGCTTCATTACCGGGCATCACATAGAGCGCCAGTAAAACAACGCCGAATACACCGGCTTTGGTCAAAATACCCGAGAGCAAGGCGCTGGCCGGAGCAGGTGCTTCCGGGTGAGCCTTCGGTAGCCAAATGTGCAATGGAAACAATCCGGCTTTTGCTCCGAATCCAACCAAGAGACAAACGGCTGCTAAAAACAGGATTTGAGGGTCCGCATGCTCCATGGCATGATGCAGCTCGTGGAAGTTTAGGGTGTGTAGGTGACTTTGCAATAACATGAGACCAAAGAGTAAAACCATACCACCGGCAACCGCAATCGCCAAATAGGTGTAGGCTGCTTTGCTGGCTTTCACCGTTTCATTCTGCGCTACCCAGACCCATGAGGTGAAGGACATGATTTCAAAAAAGATAAAGAGCGTAAAGAGGTCGGCCGCTAAGAATACTCCCAGCAAAGCACCTTCTGTCAACAAGAAAAAGAATGAATATCGAGTCACATGTGGGTAGCCTTTAAAGTAAGCGGGAGAAGCCAAGGCACTCAGTAAAAAGACAAAGGAAGCCAATATGGTTAACACAATTTGCAAACTTTCGGCAGAAAAGTGCAAACCCACGCCAACCAAATTTGGTAAGCTCACTGCTTCTGAAAACTGTGGCAAAAGCAGGCTGAGAGCAAAAATCGCGAACGTAGCAATTTGCATGAATCGATTTCGCCAAAGGGCTTGCTTTTCCCCTAAAATGGGCATGATCAGAGCAGCCAGGATCGGCAAAAAAACAAGACTTGGCAGCAAGAAATTCATATCATCAACTCCGATTTTTTTTACAAGTCCCTTTTAGAATAAGAATTGGCGAACGATTTGTTCAACGTAGCCATCTGCGAACCCCATGATCAGAATCGTGGCACTCAATATCAGAAGGGTCAGATTCATATTACGGGATTCAAATTGACCGCTATAGGCAGCTCTGGCGGCTCGTAAGACATAACGCGGAGAGCGCCGTTGCTTTCGTGACATACGTGGGGTCAAGGGACCCGCTTCCTGCTCATCGGTCGGGAAATATCCTTGGATTACCACGCCCATTTGATACAAAGCGGTCAACAGAGCCGATAACATCAAGGCGGCGATTCCCATATAGGCAATCGGTGTTCCTAGGGAGGCGGCAGCACTACCAATGGACCACTTGCTCCAGAAACCAGGCAGAGGTGGAATTCCCATTAGAGCTAACGATGCTAAGGTAAATGAAGCAAAGGTGATTGGCATTTTAGACGCCATACCCGATAATTGACTGACATATTCTTTACCGGTTTTTGCTAGGACAGCACCGGCACCAAAGAACAGGGTTATTTTTATAATTGCGTGGTAAATCATATGCAATCCTGCGGCCTGTAATCCCCGATCGGTCATTAGGGTGACGCTGAAAAGGATGTAAGAAAGATTACTGATCGTAGAATAGGCTAAACGTCGTTTGAAGTGATCGGTCCGTAAGGCCATGATTGAGCCAAAGGCAATTGTAAATACCGCTGCCATCATGGTCAAAGTTTGAGCAAAACTGCCTTGTAAGAGGTCTGTGCCATACCCATAATAGACCAAGCGGATACAAGCAAAGATGCCGGCTTTTACGACTGCCACCGCATGTAATAAGGCCGTGACGGGGGTTGGTGCTACCGAAGCAAGAGGGAGCCAACCATGGCCGGGGAACAAAGCAGCTTTGACCCCAAAACCGAAAAAGCTCAAAGTGAAAACACCTTGCAACAAAGCCTCATTGCCAATAATATGCTTGGCATCGAGCATACCACCTAAGACAAAGAAATCCGCACTGCCATATACCGACAAGAAAATAACGGAGACAAAGCCTAAAGAAGCACCGGTCATAGAGTAAATCAAGTATCTCAAGCCGGCATAGCGAGCCTTTGCATCCATGTGATGCATGACTAAGGGAAGGGTAGATAAGGTCAAAAGTTCAAAGAATAGATACATGGTGACCATGGAACCGGCAAAGGCGACTCCAAGAACGATGCCATAAGCAACCAGGAAGAAGCCGAAAAAGCGCTGCTCCCCGCCCTCGTGATGCATGTAATCGAAAGCATAGAGCGTGGTTAAGGGCCAAAGTGAAGCAACAATGGCGGCAAATAAACGGGATAAACCATCAACATGAAAAGCAATCGTTAGATGTTCGGTCAATCGGAACAGTTTCAGTATTTCTGTGGGAGGTTTGATGATCAAAGCAAACGTGAAAAGACTGGTCAGTAACACGATTCCCATAATGAACCGCTCGCGACGAGCCCGGTCTTGCATAAAGGGCTGTGTCATTGCGCTGGCGCCGACCAACGGTGTAAGAATGGCTAATAGAATCATGAAATTCGGCATTCTATCACCTCCTAAAACAAGAGAGCACGTAGGCTCTGCAACGGTTGCATCAAGAAAACAGGGAATAGGCCACCGATCAGTAAGAAGCCTGCTAAGGCTAACAAGGGGAGGTGCATTTTCCAACCAGGTTTTGGCCCAGCTGGCATTTCATAATCTAGCCCGGGGAAAAAGCCTTCTGCTACAATCGGTAATAAATATCCGGCAGTCAAGATTGCCGAAATTAACAACACAACTACACCCAACCAACCAAAGAGACCGGTTCCGGGTTGTAGAGCACCAGCCGCTAATTGCCATTTGGCAATAAAACCTCCCAACGGCGGTATCCCAATCAGTGACAGGGAAGCGACGGTGAAGCACCCCATTACAATAGGAAAGCGCTTACCAATACCTTTTAAATCTAAGACTTGTGTCTGATGCGTGTAGTGAATGATCGCTCCAGAAACTAAGAATAAGGTGATCTTTGCACCGGCATGAAACCAAACCTGCAAAACGGCACCTTCCAACGCGGTGGGAGTCATCATCATCATTCCGAAAATCACATAAGAAAGTTGGCTGACACTAGAAAAAGCTAATCGCCGTTTCAAGAGTTTCTCTTTGAACGCGAGCATTGAACCCAAGAAAACTGTGATCAGAGATAAGGTCAGCATGACATTGCGAGCTCTTGTTCCAATTAGCAGATCAGGCCCGATCAAATAATAGGTCGTACGCAAGATCCCCAAAATACCGGCTTTGGTTATGATGCCTGAGAGGAGAGCACTAGCGGGTGCCGGTGCTTCCGGATGAGCGATCGGTAACCAGGATTGTAAGGGGAACATACCTGCTTTGCAGGAAAATCCTAAAACGATCAGCAGCCAGGCATAACTTGTCATCAATCCTTGAGAGACGGCAACGCCACCCATGCTGAAATTCGCTAAAAGGGGAGCACCTCCCAGGAAAAAGCCCGCCAATACCAAAGCGGCTCCGGCTACCGAGTAGCCTAAATAGACAACGGCAGCTTTTCTGGCGGCAATGGTTCCAGTGTGCAAGACCAAAGGGAAGGAAGCTAAGGTAACGAGCTCATAAAACAAATAAAAGGTTAGAAGGTTGTTTGAGAGACATAAGCCATTTAGGGCGGCTAAGGTCAACAAGGTAAACCCATAAACCCGATACGCTTTTTCATCGTGATTGTGATAATCAAATGAGAACAGCATGGCTGGAATAAAAACCAACTGAACCAGGGTCAGAAAAAAGCTACTAATCGAATCATGGGCAAAGTTGAATGATAACTGATCGGTGAATTGGACCACGGTCATGCCGCCGGTGGAGCGTTGCCACATTGAAATTGCAATGACAAAGGTCGTGATCAAGGTAGCCATAATCCAACCTTGCGGCTTTTTGGGCTTTAAGGAGAGCAGGAGCACCCCCATAAGCGTGGGTAATCCAATCAGGAGGATCGTTATCATCGGTAGAAGATTTAACATCATGGATCCTCCTTACAATAAAGCCAAGCCGCGTTGGATGAGTTGTATCAATGAATAACCATTCAAACCAAAGAATAAAGTTGCTGCAGAAAGAATTGGAGCAGCGATCCAGTCAAAACCACGATTACTGTCTACCGGATTAGGGGTGCATAATTCACAGCGTGTCCAAATTGCAATGACTTCAGGGATATAATACAGGGCGTTCATGACAGCGCTGATCATTAAGGTGATCAAAGCCGGCCATAATTTTGCAGGGTTCATCATTGCAGAGGTGACTAAATAATACTTGACCGTAAATCCTCCCAATAAGGGAATCCCCACCATGGACATTGCACCCAAGGTAAAGCCAATACCGGCAATCCAGTCTTTGTGGGCGGAACCCCGCAAACGATAACTGCTTTTCTCATGGTCATAGACTTCCGATAATCGTCCGGCACAAAGGAAGAGCAAAGGTTTGACGAAAGCATGCACCATAATTTGCAAAAACGCGGCAGCCACTCCCAAATTGACATCCAATCCTAGACCCATGAAAACATATCCGATTTGTGCCATAGAAGAGTGAGCCAACATCCGTTTGATATGTTCTTCGCGGAACGCCTCAATGGAACCGTAAATCATACCGGCTAAGCCGCAAGCAAACATAATATTGGTCACGTTCAAATCGCGAATTACGTCAATCGTGAAAACTCGATAAAAGATTTTGACCAACATGACGATATAGCCTTTTAAAACCAGACCCGAAAGAACAGCACTCGATGCGGTAGTAGCGCCACCATGGGCCATAGGTAACCAACCGCCAAAGGGAAAGAGTGCACTCTTAATGGCGACACCGGAAAACAGGAGACCGGCAACCACGGTTAGAGGTACGGTATATAATCCGGTTGAGACCAGACGTAAAACCTGTTCTTGAATGTTGGGCATCAGCAAGTGACCGGTGATGCAATACAGTAAGACTACGCCAATCAAGAACAAACCGGAACCCAACAAGCTCAAAGTTAGATAACGGATGGTAGAACCAATGGTTTTGGGTGTATCGCGCGCCACAACAATGGCACATGCGGCGATCGTACTGATTTCAATAAAGACATATCCTGTAAAGATATCATTGGTGTAAGTCATGGCCAATAGTGATGCCAACAGCATACTCATCATGGTAAAATACATTTTTTGTTTGCCGGGTAAAATATCATAAAAAATGGTGTGTGAACCGCCCACCAGTGAAAGGAACATGACTAAACCAAAGATGAAAGCAATCATAGCCTCAAGAGGACCAGCAGATAATTCGTTTCCCCACGGAGCCGGAAAGTGACCCATCATGTAGGTGAAGTATTCGTTGACCGGGATGATGTTGATCATCAAAATAGCAGACAAAAGAGCAACTCCGGCACTGACGCCCATGGCAACTCTTAAAGCAACTTTCCCATTGGGTAGTAAGGGCATGATCATACCCGCAATCATACACAGCAAGATACTGATAGCAGGAATATTATAGTAAAAGGGCAGCAATTATTCCGCCTCCTTATCGACCAGTAACATGATTTCATCGAAATCTACTGTTTTATAAATACCGTAGAGGCGAACGGTGAGTGCCAGAAAAAAAGCAGTAACGCTGACCGAGACCACAATTCCTGTCAAAACCAAACCGCTGGGGATGGGGTTGATATAAACCTCGGAATCTAAAATGCCATTGGTAATAATCGGCGCAATGCGACCATTAATGTATCCCTGAGAAGCCAAAAACAGGAAAATAGCAGAGTCCATGACATTGAAGGCAATGATTTTTTTGATTAGATTTTTCTGTAACAAGAGGTTCATGAAGCCTAAGCCAAATAAAAGGACTGCAGCAATCATGAAGCGATCATTGATCAACTCGGAGATGATCTTCATTCTTAAATCTCCCCCCTTGAAAAGACAGCGTAAAAGCCATACATGGTACAGGCGACGATCAGGCCCACGCAAATATCCAGTACAAAAATCAATCCACTACTGAAGATGGCTCCCGGAATCCCTAAAGGAATATGAGTGGGCAGATGATTCGCACCCAATAAAAACGAATAGGATTTCAATAAACCATAGCTCAATAACGCTGTGGTTGTTAGGGCACGGAAGGTTTTCATGGAGAAAAATTTTCGAACCCGATTATGGCCAAATCCAGTAGCATACAGGATTAGACCGGCACCTAAAATAGCCCCACCGGAAAATCCTCCACCGGGAGATAAGTGGCCGTTGAGGATGACATAGATGCCATAGAGCATAATGGCTGGGAGTAGAATCGTGGTAACGTTCTGTAAAATGACATCACGGGATTGATCTTCGAATACGGCTTCATGTTCGGTTGCGAGATCTTCTTCAGGGTCGATATTTTTTTCGTCGCGTAATAACAACATCATTACACTGGTGATCGCCAACAAAAGAACCGAAGATTCACCTAAGGTATCAAAGGCCCGATAATCTAAAATCATACCGGCAACTACATTGACTGCACCGGTTTCTTCTAAGCCTTTTTCAACATACCGTTCCACAACCTCATTGACCGCCGGGTTATCGGCAACTCCAAAAAGAGGAAGCTTATAGACGGTGTACAACAAAACAAAAACCAAGCCCAAAACAACGGTTATGGCAATGACTTGGTAACTGCTCAGGAACAAGATGTCTTTATTGGGCAGGGAAGACTTTGCAACTGGGGGTTCCGGCAACTCCGGAGAATCATATTCGTTTTTGCTTGGAAAGATACGATCTTCATCCCCGTTGACCCAATCGTTTAATCGTTTAAAAAAGCCGATTTCTGTATTCATGGTTTACTCATCCTTTGTACCTTTCAAGGCATGGATCCTTTTCAGGGTAATAAAAAAGAGGATTCCGGAAACTCCGGCTCCGACGGCTGCTTCAGTAATTGCTAAGTCTGGGCTTTGCAAAAGCGCCCAAATCACGCTCATGACTAAGCTATAGGACATAAAAATTACAACAGCAATCAGAAGCCGCTCCGATAAGAAAGCACCGATTGCGCAGATAAAGAGGAAGACGATCAGGAGTAACTCAAGAGCGATGATCATCGTCGACGACCTCCAATTCATCTTCAATGTGAGCATGGGTTAAAACTTCTGCCCGAGCAATCAAATGGCTGGCGACCGGACTGACGAGCCAGAGAAAAATCACGATTAGGATCATTTTCCCTGCATGCCATGAAGCTCCCAAAAGGAAGGTAAGCCCAATCACCAACAACATCATTCCAAGAGTTTCACAAAGTGCAGCCGAGTGCATACGATTTAAAACATATTTGAATCGATAAACACCAATCACAGAGGAAACAAAGACAAACATGCTCATCAAAATGAAGGATACACCAAGAAGATCAGTGAAGGCTTTCAGCACGGTTAACGCTCCCTTCCTCTAAAATAGGTGTGGATTTTTCTCGTTCGATTTGACCATAACGGCGTACAATGACCAATCGGGCAAGCACGAAGACCGATAAAGCACTCAAGAGCGCGTAAACGATCGCAACGTCAATAAGAAAACTTTGCTTCAAATAGACCGATAAAATACACATGATTGCAATGACCATTGTGCCGATCATATTAACAGCCATTAGGCGGTCGGTAAACCGTGGTCCGCGAATCGCTCGAATCAGGCTGGCAATGGCAGTTAATGCTAAGAGGATACAACAAAGGAGGAGAAAACCGGAGAGTATATTATTTGGTAGCATCGTTTTTTTCCATCTCCTCTAGTATTTTAACAAAATCAGAGCTCTCAATACCTTCCATATATTTAGCATCGAGGGCATGTACGATAAAATGATGCGGTTGAACTTGTACTGTAATAGTTCCGGGTGTCAAGGTTATAGAATTTGCTAGTACCACCATGTCTCCTTCGGCTTTGATCCTACTTGGAAAGCGCCGGAGCATGGGCTTGATTTCTAAGTTTGGAGTCCAGATCAAGCGCAAAACCGAAAGGCAACATTTTACGATTTCCACGACCAAGGTGCGGAAGTAGCGTGCCCAGAGTGCGGTATGAACGGCAGCACTTAAGTCGGCATTGAAGCGATAATTTAAGATCTTTACCGTAGCGAACTCCAAAATCAAGGATAAAAAGAAACCGACTAAGATGATTTCTACGGTTAAAGGTCCGCTGAAGATCCACCAAAGCACAAATAATAGTAAAAACACGAAAATCACTCCTTGGTAAATGTGATGAAAATGTTAAGACGAAATCACAAAAAAAGAGAAAGCCGGTCTGCTTTCTGGAGATTTACAGGATAATGTGTATTATACTTCATCCTGTGTTGCTTACATTAATAAATAAATGGAAGGAATGAATAGAAATAGATATGAACCTCAACAGGTTTTCAGCATTCTTTGATATATTACAGCTCATACTACCCCTATTCGCATAGAAAGTCAAGCCAAAAAGTGATTTATCTATAGAATCAATATGTCTGCATAGCAAGGATTTTGTGGGAGGTTTTTTTCCAATATTGACTTTTGCTTTTGTCTGTGTTAAAATTTTCAAGCTTGACATGGAGAGGTGTCCGAGCGGTTTATGGAGCTGGTCTTGAAAACCAGTGATCGTGCAAGCGACCGTGGGTTCGAATCCCACCCTCTCCGCCATAAAAAAAGAAGCACCAAACCGGTGCTTCTTTTTTTTTATAACATATGGTA
>CAZAFY010000001.1:0-29305 GCA_964484445.1 uncultured Eubacteriales bacterium | reverse complement strand
TTGCCATCGTCGGCATAGAACACATTGTCCTCGCAAACGGTGTGATAAGGAACTTTTACACCGCGGAGCATGATACTGCCCTCAGATGTAAAGCGAGAAGGGGTAAAGACATCGGTTAACAACATGGTGATTCCTCCTCAAAAAATGATAATCGGAATGAATCCGTCCTCATCATTATACGAGTCTTGTAGCGAATTGGCAAGAGAAAAACGGATTTTGTGAGAATTGGATACAGAGAAGGATTCTTAGAAGAATATGAACAATTAGTATTCCATAATGCCACGAAGAAGCTATTTTTTTGAAAGTAGGCGACAAGTCTATGCCATTTCTATTTGCGTTGTCGGTTCTAATTGGAGCGATCTTTTTTTGTGTGATTTTTGGTTATAGCATTCTCTTTGGCTTGTCAGCTGGAGCGGTTGCGTTTTTTGTGGCAGCACTATGGGAAGGGCATCCTCTCAAAGAAATCGTACCGATGATGGGTAGAGGCATCCGCGATAGTTTCATTGTGATTCGCATTTTGTTACTGATTGGTGCGATGACCGGAATCTGGCGGATCAGCGGAACCATACCTTACTTGGTTTACTATGGGATTCAACTGATTGCCCCGAAAACGTTTATCCTGTTAGCCTTTTTGCTTTCTTCGGCGGTATCGTACCTGATTGGGACTAGTATTGGTACCTGCGGAACGATCGGGGTCGTACTCATGGTCTTGGCCGAAGCAGGAGGAGTAAGTCCGCTGATCACGGCCGGAGCGGTAGTTTCTGGAGCTTATTTTGGTGATCGGGCCAGCCCGGCTTCCAGCTGTGCCAATCTAGTCGCTTTTCTCACGTCTACGGAACTTTATGACAATGTTAAACATATGCTAAAGGACACCATTCTCCCCATGGCCGTGGTGACCGCTACATACGCAGGTTTAAGTTTGATTTTTCCGTTGAAAGCAGCTTCTCAAAATATGAGTCAAAGCATAGCACAACAGGTGACATTATCACCGTGGTTGTTGCTTCCGGTGTTTGTCATCTTGGTTGCTCCTTTTTTGAAGGTAAAAATTCGAGATGCCATGGCGGTAAGTATTGGCATTGGGTTTATTTTAGCTGCATGGATCCAACAGCAACCCTTGTCATCAATTCTAAAAGCATTGCTCACCGGCTACACCACCGAAAATATTGCTTTGAAAATGTTTCAAGGTGGCGGTATGTGGAGTATGAAAAACGCGATTCTAATTATACTAATCTCAGCCACTTTTTCCGGTATCCTCAAAGGGACCAACATGCTCTCGGATCTCTGGAAAAGGCTGGAGATTTGGGCGCAAAGCATTGGAGTGTTCCCAGTGATGGCCTTGACCAGCGTACCGGTTTCGGCGATTGCTTGTAATCAAACCTTATCATTGATTTTAGAAGCACAATTGATCAAACCTCTCTATGTGAGAAGAAACTTGTCGGATACACAAATGATGCTCGATATGTCTAACACCACGGTCACGATTGCCGGGTTAATTCCTTGGAACACCGCTTGCGCGATACCGTTGAGTTTATTGGGCGCATCTTATGCCGCCATTCCTTGGGCGATTTATCTTTGGTTACTGCCGATTTTGGGGATTTTGAAAGTTGCTATTACGACAAGAAGGGGAAAAAACGTTAGTTATTGAATTAAAACAAGGAGGTGTTGCATATGAAATTTTATGACCAAGCTAAACCGGGTCGTACCATAGTAGTTCGACTAAACCCGGGAGATTATGTTATGGAGAGTCTACGTTTAGTGATCGATCAAGCTGATCTAAAAAACGGCTATATTGCTTCCGGAATTGCCAGTTTCGATCATTGTCGCTTGAAAACAGCGATCAATGTCAGTCAACCTCCGGTCTTCGTATATCCGGAATGGAATGATGTGCCTTTAGAGGTGGTCGCACTCCAAGGATTTATTGCCGAGGGGCAGCCGCATGTTCACGTTGTTGTATCCGATGATAAACAAGCCGTAGCTGGGCATTTAGAAGAAAGCAGAATCCTCTTCGTAGGTGAAATTGTGATCCAGGAACTGGTCGGACAAGAATTCACCCGTGAACCGATCAGTGCATCCTTGAATCAAATCGTTGCAAAAAACGAGGAACCAGAAAAAAGTTAGGAGTGAATGGTATGGCAAGATTAGACGTAAACATGCAGGCCCCAAACTTTTCTTTACCCGATTTCAACGGAGAATTATTTGAACTCTCAAAGTACCAAGGGAAGTCCCATATCTTAGTGGTGTTTAACCGGGGATTTATCTGACCCTTTTGCCAAAAGCATATGGCGCAGTTGCGTCAAGAATTCGAGCAATTTACTAAAAGAGATACCGTCATTGTTGTGCTTGGCCCCGAAAATGCCTCCGCTTTTAAAAACTACTGGGAGAAGAACCAACTCCCCTTCATCGGCTTACCCGACGAGCAAAAACAGGTTCTGAATCTTTATGGTCAAGAAGTCAAATTGCTAAAATTAGGTCGGATGCCTGCTCAAATGTTGATCGATAAGCAAGGGGTCCTTCGCTTTGCTCACTACGGTAATTCGATGCAAGATATTCCCGAGAGTGAAGAGATCTTTGAGATTTTGGACCAACTTCAAACTCTATAACTAGAAGGAGTGAGAACCCATGTTTGATATTTTGATCAAAAACGGAACCGTTATTACCGTCGATGCCGAGCATCATGTGTATCAGCCCGGCTATGTAGCGATTCAGGGTGAAACCATTGTTGCAATTGGACCAATGTCTGATTTACCGAATGAATTTGCAGCGAAGAAAGTCATCGATGCAACCGGATTAGCTGTTATGCCTGGGTTGATCGATGGTCACGGCCACGCAGGACATTGCTTGTTGAAAACGATGTCTGAAAGTAGTGATACCAAAACCGGTGGCTGGTGGGGATCCATGGCAGAAGATCTCTATTTCCATTACACCGATGAGTTTTTTTGGTATGCGGAAGGAGCTTTAGCAGCAGCAGAACGCTTAAAATTCGGGATTACGACCGGTGTTTCCATGCTTGGCAGTACCCCCAGGCCGGATCATATTCCAAACTTGGAAGCGCATTTTGAAGGTTCTTTGAAAACGGGGATCCGTCAGATTTCAGGCATTGGTTCCTGCGAAGGTCCCTGGCCGAAAAATCCCTGGGTTTGGAAAAACGGAAAACCCACTGAAACAGTATTTACACCCGAGCAAATGGTGCAAAACACCGAATACAGCGTCAAACACTTGAACGGAAAACACAAACGACAGATCTGTGTGGTCGCCCCGGGAAATTTAGGGATTAGTGAAGTAGCCGGAGATACCCGTGAATTTGCCATTTGGAAGAACCGTGCCATGAGCCGGATTGCAAAAGAGTATAACACGCCTTTGCATACCCATGTTTATGGGGGCGGATTACAATTTGTTTATGATACAACGCCGGAGATTTTGGGACCAACCACGTCCTTGACCCACTCAACCGGTTTAAGCGAGAGAGAGATTGAAATCTTTGCTGAAACAGGTGCCGTTTTATTCCATGGCCCAACCACCAGAGCCAACATAAAGAATCGCTGTCCGGTTTATGAAGTCTTAAGAGCAGGTGGGGAAGTCGTGATCGTTACAGACGGAACAGCGCCTGATCGTAGCTATGACATTTGGCGCGATATGAAAATTTTCCAGGTTCTACATCGAGCTCACGAACATGACACCCTCTTAGCTCCTCCGGGACGCGTTTTGGAGATGTGCAGTATTCGGGTCGCCAAAGCTTTTGGACTGGATCATCAAATCGGTTCTTTAGAAAAAGGCAAAAAAGCAGATGTAATCATTGTCAATACCCAGCAACCTCACTTGGCACCTTTTGGCATCATGCCGGTACAGCGTTTAGTGTATCATGCGCAAGGCCAAGATGTTGATACAGTTATTGTTGATGGTGAAGTTATGATGGAGAATCGAAAAATGCTGCTTTGTGATGAAAAGCAGATTCTAAAAGATGCCGAGAAGGCGTTTGAAGAACTGCAAAATCGGGTGGGTGAGAAGAAGATCAAAGCCTTCCAGTCATACGAAGGCTTATACGATATTTCAGCTACCGCCATTCCCAACCCTTATGAGAAATCCTAAAAAAAGAAGATAGAGAGAGGAGAAAGCATATGTCCCTAGATCACATTCAAAACGTTAAAGAGGTGCTGTATGACAGCAACGGAGCCAGTGCGGTGCACAAAAAATCCATGATCGGTCCCTGGAACGGGTGGCCGGATTATGTGATGCGATTCTTCGAGATCGAACCGGGCGGTTATACACCCAAACATCAACATCCTTGGCCACAATATATGTTTGTGGTAGAAGGTCAAGGGGTGCTCGACTTAGAAGGAAAAGAAGAAAACATAGGCTTTGGTAATTCGATTGTTGTCCCCGATAATGCTAGCCACCAGATCAGAAACGCTGGTAAAGACAATCTGAAATTTGTCTGTGTCGTACCACCCAGAGGGGATATTTAAGGTAAAGCAGAGGCTACCCAAATAAGGGTAGCTTCTTTTTTTATCGGAGAATCGTGGGTTTTTGAACGATTGCGAATTAATTTGGATTAATGAAGAAAAAATCTATTGACGCGCAAGGGAAAAAGTGCTAAATTCTATGGTAAGATCAACAATGGTTAAAATCCACCCTAATACATAGAAAAACTTCAAAGGAGGAGAGAATGGATTGAAGATTCCTATCTATCAAGTCGACGCTTTCACCAATCAATTGTTCCGGGGAAATCCGGCTGCAGTATGCCCTTTGGAACAGTGGTTACCCGATGAAACCATGCAGAAGATCGCTGCAGAAAACAATTTATCGGAGACTGCCTTTTTTGTGCGTCGAGGAGACGATTATGATTTAAAATGGTTTACTCCAAAAGGAGAAGTAGAGCTTTGCGGGCACGCAACCTTGGCGACCGCTTTTGTGATTTTGAGTTTTATTGAACCCAAACGTTCCAACATAACCTTCTTCACCAAGGGAGGAATCCTTATGGTTTTTAAAGAGGGTAAACTCTTGACCATGTTGTTTCCACCGAAAGAAACTACCCGTAGCACAGCTCCGGAAGCTTTGATCAAGGGATTAGGTAAAAGACCTATAGAAGTACAAAAAGGGTATAATTATCTGGCGGTCTATGAAAAAGAAGAGGACATCTTGCGACTTCAGCCGGATTTTCAAGAGCTGAAAAAACTGGATGCCCATGGGGTAATCGTAACCGCTAAAGGAGATAAAGGAGATTTTGTCTCTCGGTATTTTGCTCCTAAAATGGGTGTAGATGAAGACCCGGTAACCGGTTCGGCACATTGCAGTTTGGTTCCTTATTGGAGCAGAGTTTTAGGGAAAACTGAATTTTTAGCGTATCAGCGTTCCTTGAGAGGCGGTAAAATCATCTGTGCCAATATGGGAGAACGAATCAAACTTTCCGGAGAAGCGGTTCTATATTTAGAAGGAACGATTCATATACCCGATTAATCGCAAAAAAAACCCCTTGCTTTACAAGCAAGGGGATTTTTTTCGTCTATTTCCCCATAGGGGAGAGTTCAACAATGATCGGTAGCTCATCTGTTCGCTCTACGTAATAGAATAGTACTTCGTAGTCTTTTAGCAGTTTCATTTGCGGAATGATCTCCTCTTGGAGGGGGGTCAAAGCGAATACTTTTGCGGGAATTTCGTCGGGTACACCACTGATTTTGATTTGTAGTTCAAAATCTTCGCTTAAGCCTTGGTAACGACCGCTATCGGTTTTCAAAGTGATATCAAGGGCTTCATAAACAGTCTCCTGGTCACTCTCAATACGAGCAGCGGTGACTTCTTCGTTAAAGAGGAGCACAAGTTGCGGATATGTCAATGCTTCGGTGACTGCATCACCGGGCTTGGGTGAGATCTCCTTCAGAGTGATCCCTAATTCACCACCCACAAGGTTAATCGAGTCCACTTCTAAAGCAAATCCTCCGGTAGGTTTTTCACCCATGTTGATGATCAGGTAATTTGTGGTTTCGGTTGTGTGGATCAAATACCCCGGTATGTCTTTTACATAATCGAGCAGGCCGGGTAACCCTTCTTCCATGGGGGTGGTTTCATCCATGAGTGTGTATTCAAACTCCGGAACCTCCGGGCCCTCTGGGTCTTCGGGTGTATTTGGGGTTGGTTGTTGTTGACAGCCAGCTAAAAATACAACAACTAGCAGCAGAACAAGCCAAACGCGTTTTCTAATTTTCATATAAATCTCTCCTTCCTACAGATACAGACGTTAGCTACCATTGTTTAGTTCCGTTTTTCTCAACAATATTCCTTCATTTGCTGATTTTGTCGTTATTCAGCTTTAGTTGTCACCTGTATATACATCTGTTGACAAGAGGAGTGGCAATGACTATAATGAAGTCAGAAAAAAGAGAGGATGGAATATGAGGATGATGGATGCCAATCAGCGGAGATCAAAAATAACAGAATATCTTCAAACTTCAGATAAGCCGATAACCGGAAGTGAATTAGCACAATTGTTAGGGGTTACTCGCCAGGTGATTGTGCAAGATATTGCAATCTTGCGAGCAGGAGGATTACCCTTGGTTTCAACGACATCGGGATATCTTCTGATTCGAGAAACAACAAAACAGAGATTCATTAAGGTTTTGAATTGTTATCATGAAACCCTAGACCAAGCCGAGCAAGAGCTGAAGATCATTGTCAAAAACGGCGGTAAAGTACGTGATGTCATGGTTGAACATCCAATCTATGGAGAAATCACAGGCAACCTAATGCTGTCGACGATCGACATGGTTGATACTTGGTTGGAAAGAGCCAAATCCAGCCGTTCCCTAATGCTCTCAGCTGTCACCAATGGAAATCACCTGCATACGGTGGAGACTCCAGACGAAGAAACGATGAATACTATTGAAAGTAAATTGCACAAAGCAGGGTTGTTGGTGGAAACGCCTCAATCTGGGAGTTCTCAAGAGGAGCGTGTGAGCAGATGAATCGAAATCGAATCCTCGCCAAAAACATCCGCAAGATAAAATCAGAACGGAATGCAGTCATTTTGGCACATCTCTACCAACCACCGGAAGTCCAGGATGTTGCTGATTTTGTTGGTGACTCCTTAGAACTTAGCAAACATGCTCGAGACACAAAGGCGGACGTCATTGTTTTTGCCGGTGTTAGCTTCATGGCAGAGACAGCCAAGATTTTGAATCCGGATAAAACAGTTTTAATACCGGATCCTAATGCCGGTTGCCCCATGGCGAACATGGTGACAGCCAAAGATGTGCTTGCATTGAAAGTGGCGCATCCCGATGCAGCAGTAGTTTGTTATGTGAATTCTTCGATCGAGGTCAAAGCCGTTAGCGATATTTGCTGCACCTCAGCCAATGCCATTCGAGTGGTGCGGTCTTTATCGGAGAGAAAGATCATCTTTGTACCGGACCAAAATTTAGGCCAGTATGTAGCGCGGCATTGCCCCGATAAAGAGTTTTTCTTCAGCAATGGTTTTTGTCCTACGCATCATCATGTGACCTTAAATCATGTCCAGGAAGCGAAAAGCGAACACCCGAATGCATTGTTTTTAGTGCATCCTGAATGCAAGCCTGAAATCTGTGATGCGGCTGATTTTATTGGTAGTACATCACAAATGATCGAATTTGCTCGAACTTCCAAAGCGAAGTCGTTTATTATTGGTACGGAAATGGGAATTATACACCAAATGCAAAATCGATCCCCCTTGAAGGAATTTTACCCGGTTCATTCGGGAATGATTTGCCCTAGTATGAAACGCACCTCTTTGGTTTCAATCGAAGCTTCACTAGAAAAGAATCGTTTCATTATTGAAATCGACAAACACATTTTGGAAAAGGCTACCCATTCTGTTACCAGAATGATGAATCTTGGCTAAAGGAAGAAACGAGGACTAGATATGACTCCATTAAAGATGAATCGATTCATTGATACCTTTCTCTGGCAAGTTTTACAAGAGGATATTGGCCAGGGTGACTTAACTACCAACACTACAGTTCCCGATGACAGTTGGGTGCAGGCTCATCTGTTAGCCAAAGACGAAGGGGTTTTGTGCGGCCTTCCATTGTTCAAACGTGTTTTCTTCCTCCTCGATGAAAGTATTAATGTAAAGCTTTTGGTTGAAGAAGGAGCTTCGGTGGAACCGGGACAAGTTTTGGCGGAATTGCAAGGACCGGCTCGTAGTTTGCTGACCGGTGAACGGGTTGCCCTAAACTTATTGCAGAGATTGTCGGGCGTCGCAACTGCCACTAAATCTGCAGTCAAGCAAATTGAAGGGTTACCCTGCAAAATCATCGATACTCGAAAAACAACCCCGGGTCTGCGCTTTTTTGAAAAATATGCGGTGCGCATTGGTGGAGGTTTTAATCATCGGTTTAATTTGGCTGACGGCATTTTGATCAAAGATAACCACATCCGAGCAGCCGGTGGGATCACCGCAGCGGTAACTTCGGCACGGATCAAGAGTCCTCACACAATGAAAATCGAAGTAGAAGTAGAGAACTTTGAACAGGTCAAAGAAGCGATTGATTCAGGTGCGGACATTCTTTTACTCGATAATATGAGCTTGGACCAAATGACAGAGGCAGTAGACTGGATCAAGGGCAGGGCGTTAACAGAAGCTTCCGGAAACATGGGTAGAAAAGACTTACGAGCTGTAGCGCAAACCGGAGTCGATCTGATCTCCATAGGAGCACTGACCCACAGTGTTAAAGCTTTGGACTTAAGTGTGAATTTCCTTTATTGATCATAGAAGAAGAAGCAAGTCATTAGGCTTCTTCTTTTTTTATGTACGGTGTTCGCAATTTGGAAGGGTTTCAATGGGTGAGTTAGAATACAATAAAACAAAGGAGATGGTACAATGAATGAAGACAATCTGAAAGCAATCGTTAGCCTGCGTCGGGAATTACATCAAAATCCGGAGCTCTCTTTAAGAGAAGTTGAAACAAAAAAGAGACTGATTCATTTCTTGAAAGAACATACCAAACTTCAAGTGGTGGACCAAGGGTCATGGTTTTATGCTTTGTATCATGCGGAATCAGCAAAACCAACAATTGCCTTTCGTGCGGATTACGATGCAGTAGCTGTTGAAGAACGATCCTCTGTCTCCTATAAATCAATAAATCCCGGTGTAGCACATCAGTGTGGTCATGACGGGCATGCAGCAGTCTTAGCTGCTTTTGCTTGGGAAATCGATCAGTTGGGTGCTGATCGGTCAGTGGTCTTTATTTTTCAACATGCAGAGGAGATCGGTGCCGGTGCCATGGTCTGTGCAGAGGTGATCGAAGCCTTGAAGATCAAGGAAATCTTTGCTTTTCACAATGTAAGTGGCTTACCGAAGCACGCTATTGGGATTCGTAACGGGGTAAGTCATTTTGCTTCGAAGGGATTGATCTTCACTTTTACCGGGGCTACAACCCATGCCAGCACTCCTGAATTGGGGAGAAATCCGGTGTTTGCCATTGCTGAAGTCATTCGTAGCATTCCCATACTTTTGAAGGAACATCCGTTTGCAAAACCGGCTTTTTGCACTGTAGTCCATGTAGATGTGGGAGAAAGAGCGTTTGGTGTTTCACCCGGCAGAGGAGAGTTGTTGATGACGATCCGTGCTGAAAAGGAAGAAGAAATGGAGACATTGCAAGAACTGCTCGTAGCCTTAGCGATAAAACAAGCACAGAAAGAACAACTCACCTTTGAATGGCAAGAACACGATGTTTTTCCAGAGACCTATAATCACACCGAAAGTGCTGACAAGGTTCGAAATGCTGCAGCAAGGTTAGGCTTGAATTGTATTGAGTTGCCCCAAGCTTCACGCGGTTCCGAAGATTTTGGCTATTTTACCAAGAAAACCAAAGGAGCCATATTCTATGTCGGTAATGGCGAAGCGCATCCGCCTTTACACAGTCAAGAATATGACTTCCCCGATGATATCATTCCAACAGCAGTAGATATGTTTAAACAGCTGTTAAAAGGCTAAGAGTTATTTATACTTTCTGGAAACATTCCAAGTTGCTAAAACAAAGAAGAGAACTGCTGAAACAACCATGACAGCGAGATGAAGAGCCGGAGTGCTCTTCCATTCCCCATAGACAAAATAGACACCGATAAATTCTTCAAAGCCGGCAAGATGTTCCAAAGGGACACCGGCAAAAGTAAAAGCAGTGGCGTCTCTCATCATGATCTGACGCATTAAGGCACCAGCATGGGCCACAGGAAAGCTTTTGATCAACCATTGCACCGATGCAGGCATATTGCCAATGGGTACATAAATACCGGTCAGAAAACCTACCATGGTACCTAACACGGTTGAAGCGGTAGAAAAAGCACTGATGCTGGAGAAAAAGCTAACCAAGAAGAAAATAAAAGAACTGGACATCATGGTAGAAAGAAGAATCACGCCTAGCATTTGCAGAATTGCTGTGAACGAAAGCAATTGTCCCCCTTGTGTCAAAATGTAGAGTTCACCTAACACAAAAGAGGTTAAGGTCATGATTAAACCTACGAGAAAGGCACATAGAATATAACCGCCGGCAATGGTCCTTCGTGACATAGGAGCTGCAAAAAAGTCTTTGTCGCGGTGATTGGCTCGATCGATGACCATGATTTCAAAAGCACCCATCGTGGTCGTTATGGAAGTAATGGAAACGATACCGGCAATCAGCCAGTGGTCCATTAGCGATTTCATGCCGGGTAAGGTGCTGTTGCCAACATAAGCATCTCCTAGGAAGAGAAGATACAGACCCATGACAATGAAAACACCTAATAATGAGAAAAAGACGGCACTTTTCTGACGGAAGAAAATCTTGAGATTTCGAACGGCTAAGTTAAGCATGCTCCCACTCCCCTCCGATGATGTTTAGGAAGACATCCTCCATGGAGCCATGAACCACTTCAAAGCTCTCCAAATCATTTTGCATGGCTTGAACCAGTGGAATCGCAAGCAGAGTATCGGTCAAGGGCACGATGTAAATTCCGTTTCTGAGCTCAAAAGAGAGTTGGTTTTCTGCCAAGATTTGTTCGATCTTTCCCGGGTGTCGGGCTTTGAGGCGCATCGTGTCGGAGCTATAGCGATCTTGAAGATCGTAAGGAGTGCCTTTGGCAGCGATTTCCCCTTTTTGCAGCAGAACGATATAATCAGCCTTGGCCGCCTCTTCCATATAATGGGTTGTAAGAAAGACCGTCATACCACTTTGTTTTTGCAGATTTTCAATGGTTTGCCACACGTTTTCTTTGGTTTTGGGGTCTAAGCCGGTGGTCGGCTCGTCAAGGAAAAGAATTTTGGGAGTATGGATCAAGGCTCTGGCTATATCAGCCCTACGTCGTTGACCTCCGGAACAATTGCCATACGCTTGCTTGGCAAATTCATGCGCTTCGACAATAGAAAGTGCCCGGTCGACCGCTTTTTGAAGGGTATCTCCCTGTAAACCATAGAAGCGTCCTCTGGTTTGGAGGTTTTCCAAAACACTTAATTGAGGGTCTAAGAGGCTTTCTTGGAAGACGACACCAATTTGTTTGCGAATAGCATCATTATTTTGACCTAAGGCGATACCATCGATTAGGACTTCTCCTTGATCCGGTTTTAAAAGAGTGCATAGGATATCAATAGTGGTCGATTTTCCTGCTCCGTTCGGACCCAAAAAGGCAAAAAGTTTACCCCGCTCCACGTAAAAACTGATTCCCTTGACGGCTTGTAAGTTGCCGTAATTTTTATAAAGTTGTTCAACTTGAATGATCTTATCCATACAGTACCCCTTTCGTACAAAGTTAACGAAAAAATGAACAAATAGAGAATACCAGAAAATAACAATTTTTTCAAGTTGTTTTTTTCTAAAGTTTCTCCCTTGGTAAAGGAATTTTAATTGCTATGGAGAACTATTCCTACTAAGAAATCGTTACAAATTTTCATTGTGGGGTGTAAAATGAACAGACAATTTATTACCAGAACCGATTTATACGGTTGGTTTAAATATGGGGCCGAAGAAATTCATGAGCATCGTAAATACTTGAATTCAATCAATGTTTTTCCGGTTGCCGACGGCGATACCGGTAGCAATTTAGTGGTTACTTTACGGGCCATGGTCGATAAAACCAGTCGCAAGACGGCTTTTAATAGCATGCTGCATGAAATTTCGCAAACCGGCTTGGCCAATGCTAGGGGAAATTCAGGGATCATTTTTGCTGCCTATGTCAATGCCATGGCGGTTGAAGCCGGACCTTTTGAGAAAATAGGGTTATCTGATTTTGCCTTAATTGCGAATCGAGCTGTAAAAGGGATGTACCAAGCTATTGATCAACCGGTAGAGGGAACGATCATCAGTGTCATCAAAGATTGGGCTACTTTCCTGGTTCAGAATCATCAGCATTATCAGGGGTTCCTGGAATTTTTACGGGACTCCCAGCAAATCGTAGCCCAGTCGTTGGAGCACACCAAGGAGCAATTGGAATTATTACGGAAGAACAATGTTGTCGATTCTGGTGCGGCAGGCTTCTTGTTCTTCGTTCAAGGGATCAATCGCTTTCTTGCCAGTGAATCGTTGCATGTGAGCCAACCGGTAGAGGACGAATTGGTGGTTGAAAATGTTGATCATCATCAGGTCGAAAAGATCTTGTTTCGTTACTGCACGACCATAACAGTGGAGATTGAAACAGGAATGTCGGACTCCGGCTTTGTAGATCGGGTCAAAGCTGATTTGCGTGAATTTGGCGATTCCCTACTTGTTACAACCATGGAACGAAAACTAAAAATTCATATCCATACCAATACACCGGAATTGGTTGTGGAAAGATTGCGCAAATGGGGAAGGATCATTGATCAGATTGTTGATGATATGGAACTGCAAAATCGAATCATCAATCAGAGAATATCACCGATCGGGATTTTAACGGATTCCATAGCTGATCTTTCCGGTGAATTAGTTTTGGCACAACAAATTCCGGTTTTGCCTTTGGGGTTGTTGCTGGACGACCTGATTTATCTAGATAAAACCACCATTCGCTTACAACAGCTTTTCCAGCGCATGAAAACTACCGCACATCACCCTACCAGTTCACAACCCGAACCGGGAAGAATCAGCCAATATCTGCAATGGGCTGCAGATCAATTCGAGAGCCTGATTGTGATCACGGTTTCTTCCAAGATGAGCGGTACGCATGCAGCTTTGGAGAAAGAAGCGAACCAGTTACAGGCAATGGGGAAGAGGATTACAGTCATTGACAGTCTGCTCAACAGCGGTGCGCAAGGATTGATTGTTAAAGCTGCTGTGGAAGCGCGAAGTCAGGGGTTGGACCATGATCAAATCGCAACTCTTGTTCAAGAACGCATTGCCAAAAGCAAAATATACGTCTGTTTGAATACGCTGGAATTTGCAGCGAAGGGGGGAAGGGTTCCCAATACGGTTGGCAAAATCGGGAATATGTTAGGAGTTCGTCCGATCATGTCGATTGATGAAGCCGGCAAAGGAATCGCCTTTGGTGCTGCATTCAGTCAAAAGGGGATCACCTCTCGAATCATGAAACTGGTGGATGAAGCACTTCAAAGCGGTGGTATCGAAGATTACTGTATTGTTCATGCGGATAATCTGGCATTGGCATTGGAATATAAAGATCTTTTACGCAGCAAGATCGGGAAAGAACCGGCATTTATCACAGAAATCTCCTCGGTGGTTGCTATTCATTCCGGTCCGGGCAGTGTTGCGGTTTGTTTTATAAAAGTTTAAGGAGTTGAAGGCATGGATGTTGTTGCACTGATTTTTATATACTTTATCCTCTTCTTTATCGTAGGTACCGTGATCAAGAATAATTCCATTGTTGATATCGGTTGGGGGATCGGTTTTGTGATTATTTCTTGGTATGCTTGGTTGACCCGCAGGCCGGTGCCGATTCCGGTAACGGTGATGACCCTCATGGTATCCATTTGGGGATTGCGTTTGTTTTATCATATCATTCGTCGCAACTGGGGGAAGCCCGAAGATTTCCGCTATGCGCAATGGCGTAAAGAATGGGGAAGTATGGTTGTTCCTCGAGCTTTTCTGCAAGTTTACATGACTCAAGCTTTCTTTATGTTAGTCGTCGCTCTCGGCATCATATTTGCCGGAACAGACGCGAATCTATGGAATCCATCTTTGACCGGGCTGGGAGGTCTTATTTGGGTGATCGGCTTCTATTTTGAAGCAGTAGGTGATTGGCAGTTGGAAGCCTTTAAGGAAAATCCTGAAAATAAGGGTAAAATCATGACCGAAGGTCTATGGAAATATACACGTCATCCCAACTATTTTGGGGAGTCCGTGATGTGGTGGGGGATTTATGTACTATCTCGCGCTTCCGGAGCTCCGTTTTGGGTGATTATCAGTCCTGCAGTGATCACGTATTTATTGGTCTTTGTTTCCGGAGTGCCAATGTTAGAACGTTCTATGATGAAACGCCCCGGATTCAAAGAATATGCCGAGAAAACCCCTGTCTTCATCCCCTGGTTCCCCAAAAAGTAAGCAAAGAGAAGGTGTGACCATGAGTTCGATCAGTGGTGCGGATTTCCGCAATTTCTTCATTTCCTTTGGCGTTTTTTTAGTCATCGATCTGATTTGGTTGGGGTTTGTAGCTAAAAACTTGTATACTGAAAAATTAGGCTACCTCATGGCGCCGAAAACCAATTTTGCAGCTGCCTTCATCTTCTACGCCATTTTTATTGTGGGTATGTTGTTTTTTGTAATCAATCCGGCTTTAGCAAAGCAGAGTTGGCAGGTTGCTTTGTTTACCGGTATGTTCTTTGGCTTTGTCACTTATGCTACCTATGATCTGACCAATTTGGCTACGATACGCGATTGGCCGATTATGATCACAATCATCGATTTGATCTGGGGAACTTTTTTGAGCGGGGCAACCGCAACCATTAGTTTCTTGATCATCCGGTTGTTTAAATAATGAGAGATAAAAAACCCCACCCAATGCTCTTGATTCGTTCAAAAGTATAGGGTGGGGTTTTTATTGATCTGTTATTCTATGACCGTCACTGTGACTTCAGGAGGATCATACAAATGTTTTTTAACATAACAAGCGTTCATGTTTTTCAAGATCGATTGCAGATGTTGAGGAGGGAACCCTTCGGGGAATTTGACTTGGAAATCCATCTTGTTGATCAAACGAGTGGTTTCGTTTTTTGTAGTATCTAGGGTCATGGTAATAGCTTCCACCGGAAGCTCGAATTTACGTCCGTAAGACGCAATTCCAGCATACATTCAGGCGCCGATCCCGGCAAAGAAGTGATCGGTTGGGCCAAAGTTTTCTTTGTTGACGAGTTGGTCGGCTTTGCCTTCCATTTGAATCAAGGTGCCTTGTGGCGTGAGAGAAAAAGACATGTAGGCCATGGAAAAACCTCCTTGTAGTTGATACTTTAAGTATACCTTGAAATGAAACTAAATTCAAGCTTCTTTTTTAACTACGACGGAAGGTGGCTTCTCGCGAGGGACCAACCGAAAGCCAAGAGGCTTTGACCCCACAGGCTTCTTCGATCAATTCTACATAGGCTTTGGTTTCTTTGGGTAGATCTTGCCAACTTCTCACTTGCTGGGTAGAACAGTTCCAGCCGGGCATTTCAACGTAGACCGGTTCCACACGTTCTAAGTCTTCTGCTAAGGGCATTCCTTCCACGATTTGACCATCGAGTCGATAATGCGTACAAACTTTGAGATGCTCTAATTGATCCAAAGTATCTAATTTTGTAATAGCGACATCGGTGAACCCATTGAGTTGGGCAGCATAACGGAGAGCATTTAAGTCAAGCCAACCGCAACGCCGTGGTCTACCGGTTGTGGCACCAAATTCTTCGCCAAAGTCGCGTAAGTACGAACCTACTTCATCTTTGAGTTCAGTAGGGAAAGGGCCGGCGCCTACGGCTGTTGAGAAAGCCTTTACTATACCGGTTACTCTACTGATTAGATGCGGAGGTAAACCGCTGCCGGAAGCAGCTCCACCGGAAGTGGGGTTGGAAGAGGTGCTATAAGGATAAATTCCCCAATCGAGATCGCGCATCACCCCTAATTGACCTTCCAAGAGTATATTTTTATCTTCTTTGGCAGCTTGGTGTAAAATTGGAAGCGTATCACAGATATACGGCGATAAGACTCGTAGGTATTCTTCAAATTCAATTAAAGTTGCATCAATGTCGATTGCTTTCTCTTTGAAGACCGCTTCAATCAGTTGATTGCCACTGACCAAAATGTCACGCAGAGATTGCATAAAACGTTCTCGGTTGAGCATGCTGCCCATTTGCAAGCCAACCCGTAAACTTTTTGCAGCATATGCCGGTGCGATCCCTCTTAGGGTGGATCCTTGAGCAGAGTTACCACGGGCCAATTCCAACAAACGGTCTAAATAACCGTAAAGAGGAATCGATAAATGAGCACGATTTGATATCTTCAACTGCTTTGTAGAAATACCGGCTTGATGTAATTGTGAAATTTCGGTTACTAAGCCAGCCGGGTCTACGACGGTACCGGTACCAATAATGTTGGTGACTTTGGGATTAAAGATTCCACAGGGAATCAGATGTAAAGCAAACTTGCCATACGAATTGACTACGGTGTGTCCCGCATTCGCCCCTCCCTGAAATCGAACTACGATATCGGCCTCTTGTGCCAAAAGATCGACAATTTTACCCTTGCCCTCGTCTCCCCATTGTGCTCCAACGATTGCTCTGACTGACATAAAAATCACGCCTTTCCATCTTTGGGATAAATATCCAACAAAAAGATTATACAATAACCAAGCCATAGCAGGGAAATGATAATCTTCTATTGAATCATAACCATAAGGAATACTTGAAAGGGGTGGTGGTAATGGAAGTACAGCAACTCTTGGTTTTTTGCAGAACTGCTGAAACGTTGAATATGACACGAACCGGAGATTTACTTGGTTTCAGCCAACCCGCTGTCAGTAAGCAAATCCAGCAATTAGAGGGAGAACTGGGCGGGCAGCTTTTTGTGAGAAAAGGTAGGCAACTTCAGCTTACACCCTTTGGAGAGATGATCTTACCACGTGCTCAAAGAATCGTCAGTCAAGTTCAAGAATTGAAAGCGGAAGCTGCACAGGCGATTGACCCTTATCAAGGACGCTTGGTCGTGGTAGCCGGGAGCGTGACCATGACCTATTTGTTGCCACGAGTCTTGGCAATGTATCGCAAACAATTTCCAAAGGCACAATTGACGGTTTACTCCGGAAAAACAACAGAAACAGTGCGCATGGTCGAAGACGGAACCGCTCATGTTGGTCTGGTCAGTTCAGAAGTGATCCACGCACGACTCACGGTAGAACCGCTTTTTTATGATACCATGGCGATTGTGGCTTCGCCGGAACTGCATCCTCACAGTTTAGCGGAATTAGCCTTAGGCCCTTGGTTGATCTTTGCCAGAGGAACAGGCTTTCGCACCTATATTGATCAATTTTTTGCTCAGCACGGTTTTGTTCCGGAAAACGTTATGGAAATGGATAGTATAGAAGCGCTTCGTGAAATGGCAGCAGCCGGATTAGGATATACACTACTGCCGGTACGGGCTGTCAGCCAAGCGATTGAGCGAGGGAGATTGCGCATCATTCAGCAAGAAAAATTCTTACCCTCCGCCCGTTGCAATTCACTGATCTACCGAAAAGAGAATTCTTTCTACTTGAAGGAGGAATTCTTATCCTTGGCAAGGAAGATTCTAAAGAATCAGTAAACCATTGGAGGGATACAGATGTCCGATATTATGTATGGATTCATCGATTATTATGCTACTTTGGTGCAACCTTCCTTGGGAATGGTTAGTTTTCTGACCAATGAAATAGGCAATCTTTCATCTGCCCATGTTTTGGATGCCGCATGCGGTGGGGGAGAGTTAGCGCATGCTTTAGCAGTATCGGGCTCGGTCGTAACCGCAGTTGAAAGCGAGCAAGCTTTACTCAGGAACGCGAAAGCGTATTCCATGAAAGATAAAGTACCAAGAGCCTTACAATTTGAGTCGGCACCGTTATTGGAGTTGCCCGGTAAGCCCAGTAGTTATCATGTGATCCTTTGTCTAAACAACGCATCCTCCGTTTTAAAAGACGAAAGTGAATATCAAGCTTTTTTCAAGCAGGCTGCTACCTTGCTGAATAAAGGCGGGCGGTTGGTTATGCAACTGTTCAACTATGATATGCTCTTAGATTATAAAGTTCGTGAGTTACCGGATTTGGTCAATGAAGATACCGGTATTCGAGTGCAACGCAAACTCCGCTTACGTAATGATGGGTATCTCAGCATGCAGACTGAATTATCCTTATTGCGCATTGATGCAAAGGAGTTGACCAAGCAAGAAATCGTGGTTTATCCAATACGACGACTGCAAATTCAGAAAATGTTGCAAGACGCTGGATTTGTGGTAGTAGATTTCTATGGTAGTGTAGAAGGGACGACGTGGCAAGAGGATTCCCCCTCAACTTTGTTTTTAGCAATACGTGGATAAGAAATACACCGTCGAGTTTTCACTCGACGGTGTTTGTTTTAGTGTTTACTTCTTTTGACGTAGTGGGTATGTAACAATTCGTGAGCTAGATGTCCATTCGGTTCTCCTAGGAAGTCTTGATACAACCGCGTGATATCGGGATTCTCATGAGAACGACGGATGACTTTGGCTTCATCTGCGCTGTAGAGAGCAGCAGCCCGTTTGCGCAAGGTGTCCATTTCTCCATGATGATAAGGTTGACCACCTCCACCAATGCATCCACCCGGACAAGCCATAACTTCAATGAAATGATAATCAGCAGTGCCATTTTCGACCTCTTCCATGAGCTTACGAGCATTTCTGAGGGTATGAGCAATGGCTACTTTAACTTCTAAATCACCGATCATAACATTACCGGATCGGATCCCTTCAAAGCCACGCACTTCTTCGAATTCAACATGATCCAATGTTCTGCCGGTGAGGGTTTCATAAGCAGTACGTAAAGCAGCTTCCATTACGCCACCGGTCGTACCAAAGATGACGGAGGCACCGGAACTTTCGCCAAAGGGTCGGTCGAAATCAGCGTCCGGCAAACTCTTGAATTGTAGGCCGGAATGTTTGATCATGGCTCCCAATTCGCGGGTAGAAATTACGATGTCGACATCGGGATATTTTCCATCGCTTAGCTCGGGACGATTGTTCTCGTATTTCTTCGCCAAACAAGGCATGACAGAGACTACGATGAGATCATCAAGTTTGACGTTTAACTTTTCAGCATAGAACGCCTTGATTACTGCTCCCAACATCTCATGAGGAGATTTGCAAGTCGATAAATGGGGTAATAGATGCGGGAATTTATGTTCTAAAAATTTGATCCAAGCCGGACAACAGCTGGTCATCATGGGTAATACGCCGTTGTTCTGGATGCGATGAATCAGTTCAGTAGCTTCTTCAATAATCGTCAAGTCGGCAGTAAAGTCGGTGTCAACAACTTTGTCAAAGCCTAAACGTCGCAAAGCGGTGACCATTTTTCCGGTTACATTGGTGCCGACTGGGTAGCCCAATTCTTCACCCAAAGCCACACGAACCGCAGGAGCGGTCTGAACGATGACTGTTTTCTTTGGATCACGTAAAGCTTTGAAGACGGCAGGAGTATTGTCGACTTCGGTCAGAGCTGCTGTGGGGCAAATAGCTACGCATTGTCCACAGAAGGTGCAAGCCGTACTCATCATAGGAGTATGGAACGCTGTGTCGATACGAGTATCGAACCCTCGGTTTACGCCCGAGTAAATGCCCATCGTTTGAACTTCGGTACAAACAGTCTCACAACGACGGCATAAAATACATTTTGAGGTGTCTCGAATAATGGAGAAGTTCGAGGTGTCGAGATCTGCTTCCGGCACCGGAGCCTGAAAGGGAAGTTCATCGATTCCCATTTCTGCCGATAACGCCTTGAGTTCACAGGATTCGCGCCGTTTGCAGAATAAACAATTGTGAGGATGATTCGAAAGCATCAGTTCTAACATGGTTTTTCGAGCATCTACAGCACGAGCAGTATCGGCTTTGACGATCATGCCTTCTACGACTGTGGTCGAGCAAGAAGGTGCTAAATTGCGGCGTCCTTCGATTTCAACCAAACATACACGACAGGAAGAACTTTTACAAACAACATCGACATCGGGTAAATGCAGATAGCATAAGGAGGGAATCTTGATACCCACTGTTTTTGCTGCATCCAAAATGGTGGTGCCGGCTTCCACAGAAACAGGCAAGCCATTGATACTCAGATTGACCGTTGACATAGGGTGAAACCTCCTACTTTCTGATGATTGCCTTCTTAGGGCATTTGGTAAAGCAGACGCCGCATTTGATGCAAGCTTCTTGATTGATCACATGAGGTTCGCGAAGGCTTCCGCTGATGCATTGCACAGGGCAGTTCTTAGCACAAATCGTACAACCGATACAGAGCTCCGGCACGATATGGTATTGAAGTAAATCGCTGCAAACACCGGCAGGACAACGTTTTTCGTCGATATGGGCTAAGTACTCATCGCGGAAATAACGCATTGTACTTAAAACCGGATTCGGTGAAGATTGTCCTAAGCCACAAAGAGAAGCTTGCTTAATGGTTTCGCCCAAATTGAAAAGGCGATCTAAATCCTCACGTTCCCCTTTACCGCTGGTGATTTTGTTCATGATATCGAGGAGATAGTGGTTGCCATAGCGACAGGGAGTGCATTTGCCACAGGATTCTTCTACTGTGAACTCCAAGTAAAACTTGGCAATATTGACCATACAAGCGGTTTCATCTAAAACGATCATACCACCGGAACCCATCATGGTACCTATGACCTGGAGGGATTCGTAATCGATTGGGGTATCGAGGTAGCGAGCTGGAATGCAACCACCGGAGGGACCGCCTGTTTGCACTGCCTTAAGTTGTTTGTTGTCAACGATACCCCCGCCGATCTCATATATAATTTCCCGTAGGGTAGTACCCATGGGAACCTCAATGAGCCCAACGTTGTTTACTTTTCCGGCCAGGGCAAAAACCTTGGTACCGGGACTTCTTTCGGTGCCAATTGAACGGAACCATTCGGGTCCGTTAAGGATGATCGGGCAAATATTTGCTAAGGTTTCAACATTATTGATGACAGTGGGTTTGCCGTAGATTCCTTTGGAAGCAGGGTAAGGTGGTTTATTGCGAGGCTCGCCTCGATTTCCTTCCACAGAAGCGATTAGTGCGGTTTCCTCACCGCAAACAAAGGCTCCGGCACCTAATCGGAGTTCAATATCAAAAGAGAAGGTACTTCCCATGATATTGGCTCCCAATAAGCCGGCTGCTTTGGCTTGTTCAATAGAGGAGAGCAGGCGACGGATTGCACTGGGGTATTCCGCACGAATATAGATGAAACCCATGTTTGCACCAATTGCATAACCAGCAATAGCCATGGCTTCTAATACAGAATGGGGATCCCCTTCAAGGACAGAACGATCCATAAATGCACCGGGGTCGCCTTCGTCGGCGTTACAGCAGACATACTTTTGATCTTCTTTTTCAATGGCAGTAAAGCCCCATTTTAGACCGGTGGGAAATCCTGCCCCGCCTCGACCGCGCAAACCGGATTGTTTCACGGTTTCCACGACTTGGTCGGGTGTCATTTCGTGAATGCATTTTCCTAAGGCTAAGTAGCCTTTTTGTGAAATATATTCTTCCAGACTAGCGGGATTGATTACACCGCAGTTTCGGGTGGCAATGCGGACTTGGTTTCTGAAAAAATCAACGTTATCGTATTGTGTAGTCGGAGCACCCTCGCGGGCACCCAATAAGAGGTGTTCAACGTAATGACCGTCGCGCAAATGATCACGCACGATTTCTTCGACATGTTCGGCTTTAAGTTGTGTGTACATGATCCGTTCAGGATGAATGACCGCGATCGGGCCTTGGGAACACAAACCAAAACAACCGGTTTTTACCACAATCACTTGATCTTGTAAGCCGTAGCGTGCAATTGCTTGCTCGAGTTTATCGGCTATGCCAACGGAATGTGAAGCAGCACAGCCGGTATCGGCACAGACCATAACATGACGCATTTTAGTTTCTTTACGATACGCTTCCGGTAATTGCACAAAATCAGGTGCTTGATTCAGAGGATGTAAGCGCATATTGGTTTGGTATCTAACGGACTCATAGAATTGTTTTAATTGATCAAAAGTTAATATTCGTTCCATGCTACTTCCTCCTACTCTTCATACTCTGCAAGAATATGAGCTACTTCGCTGACCTTCACCCTGGGATACACTTTGTCGTTGATCATAACGATCGGAGCTAAGCTGCAAGCGCCTACGCAGCGAACCGGGATGATGGAAAATTTGAAATCCGGTGTGGTTTCACCACTTTTGATCTGAAGAACTTTTTCAAATTCTTTCAGCACGGCATCGGCTCCACCAACAAAGCAAGCAGTTCCCAAGCAGACGCTGATGTTGAATTTCCCGCGGGGTTCCATGGTAAAGAAGGTATAAAAGCTGACCACACCATAGACTTTTGCAGTAGAAACGTCTAAACGTTCCGCAATATGAGCCTGGACATCTTGGGGGAGATAACCGAAAATCGTTTGTGCTTTGTGAAGAACCGGAATCAAGGCAGAGCCTTTATCGGAAATGGATAAGTTGTCAATATAATGATCCAATTCTTGAAATTTGGACTGAAGGCTAGAACAAGCCATTGAAAATATCCTCCTTTTGTGAATCAAAATTGTGCTTTTTTTCACCAATCATTCTGACGGAAGTATAACACATAGGTTTAATTTGTCAAATATGAGCTTTAAATCAGTACTATTTTACTGGTAATTTTGAAATTTCATTAAGCAGATAATATAATTAACCCGATGGTGAAATATATCACATGATTATCTCATATCGTGCAATGTTTCACAATTAGTAGTCCAATTCTCCCTGTGTATTTCCTGATCATAAGCGGCATAAGTCCAATTGTCGAAATGACCAAATTGGAATAATGACGAAAAGTCACAAAATGTTTCAAGGCAACAAAAAAACCACTACGGAAAGCGTTGTTTTCCGTTAGTGGTTCGGGGCTTTGTCATTGGTGATATCACCATTTCCAAGGAGAGATATGGGTTCCCCCAAAAAGGTGGGTTTTGGGAAGACTATGGTATAAGCAAAGTCTTTGATTCGTGCTACCAATTCTCTGCTATCGTAATACGATTGTCCGGCATATTCTTGTAAATCAGCCGATACACCGTAAGCATCCAATCCGAAACGGTTGGCAACATAGAGAGCTCGATACAAATGATATTTTTGTGTTACCAGAATGACTTGTTGAGCCTGGAAAATATCGCGAATTCGATAAACACTTTCATAGGTTGAAAAACCGGCATGATCCATGAAGATATCTTCCGAGGGAACTCCATGCTGGATGCAAAAATTTTTCATGATATTGACTTCGTCGTAGAAATCCTCCCCATGGTCACCGCTGACCACAATTTTCGGGGCTAAGCCGGCATGGTAACAGGCGATTCCGGTAAGCAATCGATCTCGCAGCATTGGAGAAGGGGTTCCGTTGGAGAGCACTCCGGCACCGAAAATCAAAATGCAGTCTGCTTGGGTACCGAGGAGTTCTTCTTGAGTTACAATAGTATTTTTACCGCTCGAGGTCACGAGCAGATTGATTGAAAAGATCAGAACCGCTGCCAGAAGCGGTGTTGCCAATATGACCCGCAGAATTTTAGACTTCATGCGTTACCTCCTTTCGTGAGAGTAGCTTCTTCAGTATAACGGGGAAGTGCGAAAAAGGCAAGTAAAAGCCACCCATTGAAATCAATGGGTGGCGATCAAACGAAACGATTTTAGTAATTGGCAGAGTGAACTTTGAAGAAAGCCTGAGGATGATCACATACCGGACATAATGCAGGTGCATTGACTGCTTTGACAATGTGGCCACAGTTGATGCAATGCCAAGCTACGACTTCATTCTTTTTGAAGACGCTTGCATCTTCAATATTCTTTGCTAATTTTAAATAGCGTTCTTCGTGGTGCTTTTCAATATTGGCAACGCCTTCAAACAAGTAAGCAATTTTTGCAAAGCCTTCTTCTTTGGCGGTCTTTGCAAAACCGGCGTACATATCGGTCCATTCATAATTTTCGCCGGCGGCAGCATCTTTTAAGTTGGTTAGAGTATCGGGAACGCCACCATTATGTAGTAATTTGAACCACAGTTTGGCATGTTCGCGTTCGTTGCCGGATGTTTCGGCAAAGATTTCGGAGATTTGGACGAAGCCATCTTTTTTGGCTTGAGAAGCATAGTAGGAATACTTGTTGGTCGCCATGGATTCGCCTGCAAACGCAGTTTGTAAATTTTGTTCGGTCTTTGAACCTTTCAATTCCATTGTCGTTCCTCCTTGTTTTTGAGAATAGTTATCACTAATTATTGTAAGGGAAGCACAAATTTTTGTCAAGCGTGAATCCATTATTCCCTTAGGTTTCTACTCGAAATTTATGCTTGACAAGGACAATTCAGTCCTTTATACTACAAGGAGTATCCAGCTAAATCCTTTAAGTTCAGTCCTGTGAGACGAGCAAGGTGAGGGGGAAACATGATGTTTATACGATGCGTCTATCCTTTTTTACCAAGGGATAGGCGTTTTTTGTTGCACTTTTTTAAACTCCATAGATGTATCGCAGAAAGGATGATGGTACAATGAGCGTAATCGGTAAGGATGTTCTGGGTTTGGAACAGATGAGTCGCGAACAAATTTCTTTGATTTTAGATGAAGCGAAAAAAATGAAGCGGATTATTGAGCAACCGATCAAAAAAACCAATCAATTACGAGGGAAAGTAGTCGTCAATCTCTTTTATGAACCTTCGACCCGTACCCGCAGCTCCTTTGAATTGGCGGGGAAATATTTGGGTGCCGATGTCATCAATGTTACTACCAGCACCTCCAGTGTGGTCAAAGGGGAAACCTTGCGTGATACCGCACGAACCATCCAGCAACTGGGCACCGACATCTTGGTTATGCGCCATGGTGCTTCAGGCGCTCCCCATTTTATTGCTCAGCATTTAACCTGCAGCGTCATTAATGCCGGCGACGGTATGCATGAGCATCCCACCCAAGGGTTACTGGATCTTTATACCATGCTCGATAAATTAGGTTCTTTAGAAGGTAAAAAATGTGTGATTTTAGGGGATGTTGCCCACAGTCGCGTTGCACGTTCAAATATTTACGCTATGAAAAAATTCGGTGCAGAAGTGACCTTGTGCGGCCCCAAAACACTAATGCCCATTGAGGCAAAGTCCTGGGGTGTGAATGTTACGTATGACACCGATGCTGCTTTAGAGAATGCCGATGTGATCAATGTCTTGCGCTTGCAGTTAGAACGGCAAAAGAAAGGCTTATTTCCCAGTGTGCGCGAGTATCACAGTTTTTGGGGACTGGATTCACAACGTTTACAACGTGCCAAACCAAACGCACTGGTGATGCATCCGGGGCCGATGAATCGGGGTGTTGAAATTTCTACTTCGGTAGCAGACTCGACTCAATCGACCATCGAAGAACAGGTTACCAATGGTGTCGCCATTCGTATGGCACTCCTATTTCTCTTGGCAGGAGGTGAGAACCATGACTAAAATACTCTTAAAAGGCGGAAGGGTAGTAGACCCTGCCTTGAAACTGGATCGGGTTTCCGATGTTCTGATCGAGGATGACCGCATTGTTGAAGTTGCTTTGAATATTGAGGATCAAGAGGCGGAGTTGATCGACTGCCGTGGCAAGATCATTGCTCCGGGTTTTATCGATGCCCATGTTCATTTGCGTGAACCGGGTCTGGAATATAAAGAAGATATTGAAAGCGGTGCAAAAGCCGCGATTGCCGGAGGGTTCACTGCAGTTTGTTGCATGCCCAATACCAAACCAATCTGTGATAACCGCAGTTTAGTTGAATTTATCCAACGTCGCGCCGAGCAAGTGGGAGCAGCGAAAGTGTATCCGTTAGCATCCATTACCAAAGGAGAACAGGGTGAGGAATTAACGGAGATGGGGGAATTGCGAGCTTGCGGAGCAGTTGGAGTCTCCGATGATGGCAAGCCGGTGATCAATGGCGAAGTGATGCGTAATGCTTTGGAATACAGTTCCATGTTTAACTTACCCGTAGCCAGTCACTTAGAAGACCCATATTTGAGCGAAGGCAGAGTGATGCATCACGGTGCGGTTTCGACCCGTTTAGGGCTAAAAGGGATCCCTTCGGCAGCGGAGGAGATTATGGCATATCGCGATCTGCAACTTGCTAAATTGGTCAGCGGAAAAATCCACCTTTGTCACCTCTCAACCGCGAATTCAGTGCGCTTGCTGCAACAAGCCCAAGAAGAGGGCATTCAAGCCACCGGCGAAGTGACCGTGCATCATTTGATCTTGACTGACGAGATCGTAGAACAAAGTAATTACGATACCAATACCAAAATCAATCCGCCATTACGTTCAGAAACAGATCGTAAAGCGTTAGTTCAAGGGGTGCGTGAGGGAGTCATTTCGGCAATCGTTACAGATCATGCACCGCATCACCTTGATGACAAGCGTATGGAATTTGATTATGCAGCTTTTGGGATTTCCGGTTTAGAAACGGCTGTAGCTTTGGTTTTAGATCGTTTGGTTAGCCGTGGCGAGCTTTCACTAAATGAAGCGATTCAAGCATTATCACAAGGACCCGCCTCGGTTTACGGTCTCCCTACTCGAACCATAGCAAAGGGAGCGCTTGCGAATATCACGATTTTGGATCTCGAGGAAGAGCGTATTGTCGACCCGAAAACGTTTCGATCGAAGGGCAAAAATACACCCTATACCGGTTGGTCGTTAAAAGGGTGGCCGATTTGCACTTTGGTCGAAGGACAAGTTCGATACAGAAGGGAAGAGCGAATTTGATGAACGGAAAATTGATCTTAGCCAACGGTATGGAATTTGCGGGCAAACTTTCAGGAGCCTGTCAGCCGGCGATGGGGGAAGTTGTTTTCACGACCGGTATGACCGGTTATTGGGAAACGATCACTGATCCCTCCTATGCCGGACAAATGATCACGATGACGTATCCGATCCAGGGAAATTATGGTGTCAATGAAAGCAGTGGAGAATCCGAGCAAGTCTGGGCGAAAGGCTTGATCGTCAGAGAATTCTGTGCTGCTCCCAATCATTATTTATCGGAAGGGACGTTGGAAGATTTTTTGACCCAACATCATGTGACTGCGATTTCCGAATTGGATACACGGGCTTTGGTGCGCGTTTTACGAAGCAGTGGCGTCATGAACGGCATCATAGTGCCGGACTCCTATACCAAAGAAGAAGCTTTAAAGGTATTAAGCAATATGCCACAACCCGATTATGTCGTAGAGGTTGCCTGTAAAGTTGCCCATGAAATTTCTGGAGAAGGAACCCATGTAGCTGTCATCGACTTTGGTGCCAAGAACAATATCATTCGTATGCTCAAAGGGTTAGGATGCAGGATCAGTATTTTTCCACCCAATGCCACTGCGGAAGAGATTTTGTCAGTTAAGCCGGAGGGATTGTTATTATCCAATGGCCCCGGAGCTCCCGAACTGCGTGTAGATGCCGTTAAAACCGTGCAAGAGCTGGCAGGAAAGGTGCCGATGGTCGGTATTTGTTTGGGGCATCAGATCATAGCTTTAGCAATGGGGGCAAAGACCTATAAGTTGCCCTTTGGTCACCGTGGCGGTAATCATCCGGTCAAAGATTTAGCACGCAATCAAGTGCGCATGACCTCACAGAATCATGGCTATGCCGTGGAGTGGGAAAGTGTGGCACAAACTGAATTAGAAGTGACCCATGTGCAAATCAATGACAATACGGTAGAAGGGTTGCGTCATAAACGTCTACCCTTACTCTCCGTGCAGTATCATCCGGAAGGTTCCCCCGGTCCGCAAGATTCCGCGCACTATTTCCGGGATTTTGTTCGATTTTTCCAAGAAAGTAAGGTGTAAGCATGCCAAAAAAATCGTATCTGAAGAAGATTTTAGTCATCGGTTCCGGTCCTATTGTGATTGGTCAGGCAGCCGAATTCGACTATGCCGGAACCCAAGCTTGCCGCGTGTTGCAAGATGAAGGGGTTCAAGTCATCTTAGTCAACTCGAATCCGGCGACGATCATGACCGATAAGGAAATGGCGTATCAAACATACTTAGAACCCATAACCCCTGAAATCGTAACAAAAATCATCGAAAAAGAGCGTCCCGATGGCATCTTACCTACCTTAGGTGGCCAAATTGGATTGAATATGGCACTGACGTTGGGGCAAAAAGGGATACTGCAAAAATTCAATGTAGAACTGTTAGGCACACCCTTAGATTCCATTGAGCGCAGTGAAGACCGTCAATTGTTTAAAAATGCTATGGAAAGCATCAACGAACCGGTTTTAAATAGCTTTACAGTTACTGATCTAGAATCGGCGATTCCTTTAGCAGAAGAGATTGGATATCCCCTTGTGGTTCGTCCGGCCTTTACATTGGGTGGTACCGGTGGTGGTTTCTGTGATAACGAAGCAGAATTACGTGAGTTGCTACCGATCGGTTTGAAGATGAGTCCGATTCAACAATGCCTGATCGAAAGATCCTTAAAGGGTTGGAAAGAAATCGAATTCGAAGTTATGCGCGATGCCAATAACAATTGCATTGCCATTTGCTCCATGGAAAACTTGGATCCTTTGGGCATTCATACCGGTGATTCCATTGTTGTGGCACCTACCCAAACCTTGAACGACAGCGATTATCAGATGATGAGAACAGCAGCACTCAATATTATTCGTCATTTAGGGATTGAAGGCGGTTGTAATGTCCAGTTTGCTTTGGACCCACAAAGTCAGCAATATTATGTAATTGAAGTCAATCCACGGGTTAGTCGCTCGTCTGCCTTAGCCTCTAAAGCGACCGGTTACCCCATTGCCCGTATCGCTAGCCTAATAGCTTTAGGATACACGTTAGATGAGATTGTCAACCCGGTCACAGGTCGCACCAGTGCTTGTTTTGAGCCGGTCATCGATTATATCGTAGCCAAAGTTCCCCGATGGCCGTTTGATAAATTCAGAGTTGCAAACCGCCAATTGAACACTCAAATGAAATCCACCGGTGAAGTCATGGCAATTGGCCGGAATCTTCCGGAAGCAATGCAAAAAGCAGTGCGTTCCATGGAACAAGGTTATTCTGCGGTCAGAGCACCCGAAAGTGAAAAACTGGAGACGGATTTCCTTTTAGAACGGATCCACTATGGCGATGATTTGCGCTTGTTCCACTTGCTTACCGCTTTGCGACGTGGGGTCCCGATTCAACAATTATACGAACTGACCATGAT